>DAOUSN010000010.1 GCA_030627205.1 Methylococcaceae bacterium | reverse complement strand
TATCATGTGAGTTTAGAGCTTAACACCTCAGTCATAGGATGTTTCAACGATAGAAAACGTTATGCCTCTCGAACGATGCGCTTCGTTCCTCAGCACATCCTATGTAACGCATTTTATCGTGTTATAATTTAGCCCATCTTATCGCGTTATCAAAGGTCAAAAAATTTCAGGGTTTATTGTTATCCGTGCGTGTTCAGGTATGGTGTAATTTGTACCAAAATCTTTCTTTTGCCTTGCTGTTGGCTCGTAAGCTTCGCATTCAACTAATACAGGTAGCTTTTGATTTTTCAAAGCATCTATATTACGCATTCCACCATCAACACTTCCCCAAAAAACTATTTTTTGATTTTTTGAAGTTTTACAAACTAATCTAAGCGTTAAGCTATCTTCATCAAATTGAGGCTTACCGTTAAATTCTGTTATTAATACTTCTATATCAAAGCTATTCACTTTTTAACTCCTTTCTTCTAATGCGGGCAAGCTGTTGACTATTTTTACGCTTTCTACGCTGACTGTGATGATGCTTTTGATTAAGTTGAGTATATAACGTGGGTTTTCGCTCCAGTCGTTTGGGTCGTTTTTGATGCCACTGTCTTTGTTGGTGGTGACTTGGTAGCGTTCTATTATCGAATCTAGGGCGGATTTTCCATTGACGATGTAATCATAGGTTTCCAATGGAATGCCACTTAAAACGTGATAAGATGCGTTAAATTATAGGTTGGGCTGAAGCTTATTGAGCGTAATGCGATAAGATTGGTTACATAGGATGTGCCGACGATAGGAGGCGCATCGTTCGAGTTATTTTACTCGAAAGATGCGCTTCGTACCTCAGCTCATCCTATAATTTAGCGCAACTTATCGCGTTGCCATTAACTTACCCCTTATCATGTGAGTTTAGAGTTTAACACCTCAGTCATAGGATGTTTCAACGATAGAAAACGTTATGCCTCTCGAACGATGCGCTTCGTTCCTCAGCACATCCTATGTAACGCATCTTATCGCGTTATGAGATCAGCCCAATGTACGCGATAGTTATTAAAAGTTGTATTACTTTATAAATTTATTAGGCTTTTTATAGAATAGTTTCATGTAGTTATCCAAGTCCATAGGTTTAAAAAATTCTATTAAAAATATTTCGTTATTAGCATCGAATATTCCTGCTTTTCCTTCTTCTGGGTTTATGTAAACATGATAATTCTTTCCTCTAGAACTGGAAAGAACGGTTGAAGAATGTTTGAACAAATTTTTCCAATCATTTACAGTATTAGGATAATCCTCACTTTCATCTGGAACCAAAACAATAAAAAAAACTTTATCATTACCTATAAAAAAAGATACTAATGGGTTTGAATACGACAATAAGATTAACCCAGATGTATTAACCAAGGTCACTTTCTCTGTAATATCGTCAGGATTTCCTAGTTCATTTATTACATCCGTTTGAGTAGTTTCTTCGCGTATTATTCTATCCCATTTTTTCACAATTTTAATGCCTATATGAGTTGGTGTTATTTAATTAAAAAGTTTTTTTAGAAATTCATATCTTTTAGGAGATTGAGATTTTAGCGTTTTAGGTTCATATAAATAAAGCATTGTTGCTTCGCTTAAATCTTCACTAGGATTAGTTTTAGCATAATCTGTCGGAGCTTTATCCTTTTGTGTTTCGGTTAGTGTTGTTCCTGTTTTATCCCATCCAGAAATTTTTTGGTATTCTTGCATGAGAGGGTTTTTTAACTCGTTTTTATAGGTAGAACAAGTACGAGGATCAAAATTATTCATCAATGCATGTGAAATTTCATGAGCCACTGTGCCACGAAATTGTTTACTTGAATCTTTAAAGTCTAGTCCTGTAGATGCGCTATCAGTTAGAATAAGTGCATTTTGATCAGCAAGCCATTCTCCCATTGTGTCACTTTCAGCGATGCAAGTACCATTCTTCGTAATTGCTTTATCGGTGCGAGCAATTTTTTGTAAAGGATGATTTTTGCATTTTAATAAAGGTTTGTATTTTTCTATGACTTCGTTTATTTCTTTTTTTTCTTTAGCAGTAAACGTTTTACTTTTTATTTTATTTTTAACGGTATCAGGACAATTTTTATAAGAATTAGAATTATTTATATATATTTTACCATCTGTAACTAACTGTGGCTTATTAGCTATATTTTCTTCTTTAAACCATTCACATACTTGTTTTATTCGTCCAACAACCTCTTCATTGAACCATTCTTTGACTTTGTTATATACATCAGTCACTACCTTAACGATGTCACTCGCGGTTTCTTTTATCCAATTACCTGCCTCTTTAAATGTATCGCCCCAACTCATGATTATTCACCTCTATCTAAAGTAGCAAACCTTTCTTTTGTCCATAAAACTAGCCAGTACGATTTATCATCAGCGGAATATTTATCTGATTTTAACGTTTCTTGGGCGGCTGGAAATTCAGTATCAAACTCTTGACCCAATAACCAAGCCGTGGTGACATAATTAGCAATTTGCTGTTCAGTTTCTAAACCATAAGTACGCGCACGAGTGACTTGCTCATAAACAACTGTCCTTAATTCTTTTACAGGTATTTCTTTAGCTTCTGGAAACTCGCTTTGCAAAAAATCAGCAATGCGTGCTGCAAACTTTGTTAATTCAGCTTGCTCAAATGAATCCATTTGTTCTTTACGAATTTTCATTATAGTATCTTTTATCCGAGTTATTTATTAAGCATAAGTTTGAAAAGTCCTAGTTTCAAGCCCAGTTTCCGATTTCTTAAAAGACAACAAACTCTCCACTTCATCTGCCTCAACTAAAAACTCACCAACCACCTCACCAAAAAAATCAAACACCTCTCTAACATTACAAGTAGGCAAAAAAATACGCAACACACGCGGATCATAAAAACGAAAAAACAGTCGATTGCCCTCAGGATCTTCAATCTTCAAAAACTGGCGAAAATGCTCAAACAAAACCTCAATATCCTCTTCCTCAGTGACAACAAACACCCCCCAACTCTGCCCCCAACCCTCATTCAAAAACCACTCAAGCAAAGCAGAATCCGCACTCAACTTAACCAAATAAGGCGCGACATCAAACAACTCCTCCTGCGGAGTCTCAAAAAACAACGAAAAATACTCAGGGTCTTCTTCCAAATCAAAAAACAAAGCAGGAAACTCATCAATCTTAGCCGCATCAACCAACGCAAACAACTTCTTACCTTGCTCAAAACTAGATTGAAAAATAATGTCCTTACGCGAATGTATCATTTTTTCTAACACTCCTCACAAAAAGGCGTACCACTCTTAGCCGCATTCTTTAAGACCTAAATAGGGGTCAGGGTAAAGTTAAATTTATTATACTTTTAGGTAAAGAATAATTGATATTATTCATGGTCATTATTTAACTTTACCCTGACCCCAGTTATTCTTGCAATTTGATAATCTCGCTGGTGTTTAAATCCTTGCAATACTTCCGCTAAAATTAAATCACCTGTACATATCGGTTGAACCCCCAGCAGTTCATTTAATTTTCTTGTTGCCAGTGTTTCCGTATCATTAAAATAGTCAATCCAAATACTGGAATCAACTAAAATAACTTATCAGTCCTCATTTTTTCCAAATCTCCCTCCCATTTTAATTTCCCTTTGAAAGCTTTGATGGCTTCTTGTTGTTTTAACATTAACAAGGTTCTTAAACCAAGCTCTACTACTTCACGCTTAGTTTTTGCGCCTGTTGCTTTTAAAACCTCTGCCATTAATAAATCATCAATTATGATATTGGTTCGCATTAACGTTACCTTGTGTAAATAATTAAAAAATAATACACATTAAATCATGCCAATCTGTATGAGAGCAATTTTTCATTTGGTTTCTATATTTTGCTTGTTAATTTTGGAAATAAGGTTTGAGTTTTAAGGCAACGCTTGGTATGAATTTCCACATAAAATGAGGGAAATAGTGTGGTTGAGGTGTGTAGGAACGAGATAAAATATGTCGATACTTCATAGCAGTTCTCAAATGTAGGTTGGGCTGAGTAGCGAGATAACAAAGCCCAACACAGACCGTGATTAAATTGATGTGTTTGAATCCAAAACAAAACAAGATGTGTAATTGTTAGTTTACTGTAAATGCAAAATTGAGTGAAATGAAGTTTAAAAAACGTTTGTGCCGTAATTGTTGGGCTTCGTTATCTCGCTACGCTCAATAAGCTCAGCCCAACCTACGAGCTTATCTCGCTAGCTTAGCTTTTATGTATCTGCTAAACAAAACTATTAATAACGAAACAATTAACAATATATTATGTAACAAAATATTTGGAAAAATACTACTTTCAAATTTATACCATCCAAAACAAGGACCATCACAATTATAAGGGTCTTCTACAAACCAAGGGTGAATCATGTAATTAACAAACATCATATATTCAATATTTATAATAATTATAATAATTATAATGTATAAAAATGAAGCTTCTTTTTTTTCAAAAAAAAATAAGATCAGAGGTAAAATAATAGCCAAAATAGGATAAATATTAGCCTTAAAAAAAAGACTTGTTATAAAAAAAGCTATGGATATTGTAAACATGAAAATATATTTTTTTACTCGCATTTGTTATATATCTCATGAGCATGTGTTTTATTATAAATCATAGGTTTTGTTAAACCTGTTTTCTCTCTTAAAATATCTAATGTTGCATATAAAATATTTCCAGGACAAAAATTTTCATCATCGTCTGAATTCACTGCATAATCTTTATGCCCTCCTAGTTCTTGCAATGGAAAATATTCTTTTAATGTTTTAATTAGGTTAATACAGGAGAGAAACTGAAGACGACTTAAAGGGTCTTTACCTCCTCTTAACCACCCCTCAGTATTATAATCATTAAGAAAGTTTATCCCTATTTTATAGCTATTATTTCCTCCAACATGAGAACCTTTATACCCAATTTGTCTTCCTTCATATATTTGACCTTTATCGTTAATAAGATAATGATAACCAATATCAGTCCATCCGTTTGGACTGCTAAAACAAAAAGTACATCTATCTCCCATATGCTTTTCTTCTACTTCTAGTGGCGTATCAATATCATAATCACCTGCATGATGAATAGTTACAATAGAATAGCACCTGTCTTCTTCATGTTCTGATACATCTGGAGTTCTAGTAGACCAATCACCTCTTTTTTTAATATTCAAGGTTGAATTAATTTTTTTACTTAACTGAGATTGGTCGAATTTCATAATAAACTCATGATCAGATTTCTTTTTTTGTATTGTATAATTATCATCATTCAAATATAGCTCATGCTTTATTGTCACTATCTTTTTAGAAAGTTTTTCTCCTTCTAGCTTAACATATCCATTTTTATCCGTTTTTCCTTTTAGTTTTCCTTCAACATAAACTTTAACATTCTCTATTCCTTGAGAAATACATTTTGCATGAGGCGATTTATTACATTCGCTAACAACAGTTATATTTACAATATATTTTTCTTGTTTATTCTTAACACAATCAATACATGATTGTTTAACATCACTTGGTTTCTTACCAGATGGTTCAATTTCTTCATACTCTCCACCTGCTTCAATATAAGCCGTCATCCATTGCTCTTGAAGTTCAGGTGTGTTTGCAATAGGTATTTTTTTGTTAACCTCTTGTATCGCTTTCTGATTTTTAGGTTGACTTAAATTTATTGCTTTTCTATAGCTCATTTTTGATTACCTAATTTAAGAACAAACAGCTCATAGTCATCAAGTTGATTCATTTTTTCTGTTCCTGTCAAATTTTCATCACCGAAAATGTTAATTGCCCAAGGTAAGTTTGGGTTAATATCAAATTCAGAATCATAACGAACCACATATTCTAAGTATCGTTTAACATCCACTTCATCTTTTACATTATATTTAGCTGCTCTATCAATATTGGAGCATATAGTTTTCCGCAACTCTAAATCAGATATATCTTTTGTTTCATTAGGAAAATTACTGTAAAGATGAATAATCATACGCTCTTCAAACTGCTTGAGCATATATTCACTCAGTACCACCATTTGTTCCTCACGAATTATCAACATAAATTAACCATTTAAATCTCAATTCCTGAATATATGAAATGTCTCAGCGTTAAGCCCAATCTCCGATTTTTTAAAAGATAACAAATTATCCTCTTCATCCGCCTCAACCAAAAACTCATCAACCACCTCACCAAAAAAATCAAACACCTCTTTAGCATTACAAGTCGGTAAAAAAATACGCAACACACGCGGATCATAAAAACGAAAAAACAAGCGATTGCCCTCAGGATCTTCAACCTTCAAAAACTGACGAAAATGCTCAAACAAAACCTCAATATCAGCTTCCTCAGTCACAATAAAAATCCCCCAACTTTGCCCCCAACCCTCATTCAACAACCAAGCCAGAAAATCAGAATCCGCCGACAACCGAATCAAATACGGCGCAACATCAAACAACTCCTCCTGCGGAGTCTCAAAAAACAAAGAAAAATACTCAGGATCTTCCTCCAAATCAAAAAACAAAGCAGGAATCTCATCAATCTTAGCCGCATCAACCAAAGCAAATAACTCCTTACCCTGCTCAAAACTTGCTTGATGAACAATATTTTTCCATGAATTAATCATATTTTATAATATCCCTATTCACTTAAGCGTCTAAAAGCAATTCGCGTATTTTTAAAAAATAACTGACACTGTCATCTGTATCAGGGTCTGAACAAATCTTAGAATACAATTCAAAATCTGACTCCTTTATAGGTATAAGTTTTAATGTCATTGGCATGGAATAAGTATCCAACGAAAATAAATTTCCAATCTCTATTTTTTCCGACGAAATAGGACGTAATTCAAGATTAGCATCTACAGCAGGAAAACAACCATTAGCTGTTTCAACACAAGGGGAATCCCAATAAAAATCGTGTGATTGCTGAATAATTACCTGCCCTTCTACTATCTCAAAAACACCATGATGACCATTGTATTGATTCTGGTTATCTTGCTGTAATAAAGTCATATAATGATATTTATTCTCTGGCAAAAAAACATACATTCCCATTAATCCAGATCCTATAGGATAATGAGATGACCAGCAACCCTGTAAATTTTTATAATCAGCTAAACCACTCATCTAGTTACTCTTCTTTGGCAATTGATAATACTTCACAGGATTTAACCCTTTAAACGAGATTTCTACAGAACGAGTTCCTACTTTAGAGCCTGCTTGCGATATCATGGTTTTATCTCCATCACTTGCTGCAACAATACCCACATGCCCATGACCTTTAGGATTAGAAGCAACCGCCATCACAGGAACACCTTGATTAGCTAGTTTTTTTGCCTCTGCCTCGGTAAGCTCTTTAACACCACTGTTTGGATTTTTGGCTGAATTAGCCGCATTTTTAGCCATACTATTTGCCGAAGTATAGCCAATATGAGGTTTATTAGTATCGGGAATATTGTTAAGAATTCCAGATGTATCATATCCCTGTTTATCTAAAATTCGATGTGCCGCTCGATTACACCATGTTGTATTCGTATTTCCATTTGACGCGGGGTATTTTGGTTGCACATCATCATCATCAAGTACATCGGCTATTGTTTTTGATAATTTTTCTTTAGCGTCAGAATTTTTAACTAAAGGCGGGGAAGAATTCTTTTTCTCACATTCTTCACAAAAGGGTGTACCATCTTTCGCCGATTTCTTAAAAGTAAGAGATTGAGCACTCAAGGTCGCAATATCAACAACTTTTGCCGCCCAAATAGCAGGTGATTTAGGTTTATCTTGCTTACCAGGTTTAGCATTATCAGCTTTATCAGGTTGTGACGGCGTTTGCGCTTGAGCTTTAGTTGCTTTCCCAGCCGAACCCCCACTATTAATCTTAACCATCGACCCCTTAATAGTAACCCCCGAAGCATTAATACGAATAAAACTCCCCCCAGCTTTTAAGGTAATATCCATCCCCGCATCAATCACAATTTTTTGTCCTGCTTTAAAATGTGATTGCGTTCCCGCATGATTTAGATATTTCATTCTAATCTTTTGATGCAAATCCTTTTTAATATAATGATACTCACTGCCCTCAACATACAAACGATTATCCTTTTTAACCGTCACATTCTGTCGTTCTTCAATCAAATGCTGAACATCTTTCTTAACAATTAAACTATGATCATTACCAATATATTCACGCCGATCATGCTTAACCCGTAAATCATAATCTTTCTCCGCATGAAAAAAAAGTTGCTCTTTACCTTTTTTATCCTCAAAGCGAATCTCATTAAACCCTCGCCCACCCGGTGAAGAACGTGATTTAAGCGTTGATTTCGTTTTTTCACTCGGTAACGAATAGGGGGTTGTATGTTTACCGTTATAAACTCGCCCCGTTACAATAGGTCGGTCAGGGTCATCTTCTAAAAAATCAACAATCACTTCTTGACCGACACGTGGAATATTAATGCCGCCCCAGCCTATTCCTGCCCATTGCTGAGAAACGCGAATCCAACAGGAACTTTTATCATTGTTTTGCCCCTCTCTATCCCAATGAAACTGTACTTTAATTTCACCATGTTTATTGGTATAAATTTCATCTCCCGACTCTCCAACCACAATCGCAGTCTGTGTGCCTCGCATAATCGGTTTAGGGGTTATTTTTGCAGGACGAAAAGGCACAGAAAAAGGAATACATTCAAATTGACTATCAAAAATACTTTCAGCCGTTGAACCACTGCCTGTTTCTTCCAAAACTTGCGGTTGTTCCACCCTAAGCCGTAATTCCGTTAATAAATAACGCTGATTAAAATCATTACGCGAATGCTCTTCTAAATTAAAATAATACCCAGGAATTAAACTGGTACAAAAACTTTGTCCATTGGCAACTTTTCGTTTAGTTTGCTGTTCTTCTAAACGAATTTTAGCAAAGCGACTCCCTTGTCCACCCTCTTGAAAACGACCTGGATAATCATAAATTTCTAATTCTGAATGCTCCGAGGTCATTTGCTCGCCTTCTGGGGTAAAAGGTCTTTTAAAATTAAAATCCCTTAGACTCACTTTTCCTGAGCAAATTTGTTCGGCATAAAAAAACTGACTAATATGCTCATCGCCAACTTGTCCATAATGCTGGGGGTTAAAGATAACATTTTCATCATTAGGGATGGGATGATGAGCAAATGAACCATCAGCAAAAATTAAATCACAACCCTCTTGAGAATGTTCAAAAAAATAAAAAATTCCTTCTTCTTCAAGTAACCGGCAAATAAACGCAAACTCAGATTCTCGGTATTGCACACAATAATCACGTGATTCTAACGCCGCGTCTAAACGAAATTTAAATTTTAACGTCGGTAAGGCTTCTTTTAAAATTTCTTCAATAATATCTTTGGCACTTTTATACTGAAAAATACGGCAATTAAACCGCTGCGTTAAGTACCAAAGCGGTGAAATAACGGTGGCATGATAAATGGTAAAACGATTATGTTGCTCTCGTTGTTCAAAGCGATTAACAATTCCATGAAGATAACGTTCAACGCCATCTTTTAAGAGTGAAAAGGTTAAGACTGCCGATTTATCCATCATTTGAGAAAAATCTATCTGCGCATCTTCTGAAACTAATCTAAGTTTCATATAATAAGGCTTAGAAATAGCTTCATAACTCTGAAACCCTAAGACCCCAAATTTTTCTCCAGCAATGCTAAATAAAAAACGGGCTTCATTCGCAGAAATATTAGTTGACATAAAACATCCGTTTATCCGCCGATAATAACACTAGAACACCCTTTATTAATCTTATTAGGCGGCCCTATGGCTTCTAATATTGTATCTCCTTGGCAGGCAACAGGAAGATTATTAACCAGCACCTTTTTACTCCCATCTATAACAACACCCGGGCCGTGCGGAGGAATGGGTAAGGGGGTGGTACAAATATGCATATCCGCCCCTGCCGATAAACTAGCAATCGTTGCACTCATACTTGCTAAAGTAGCTGCTTTAACCGCTTCTTCAGCTACTTTTAAAGCAGGATAGGCAGGCGTTCCCGTTGCTGCCTTCGTTGCCGCCTTAGCTATTTTAATCGCGGTATCTCCTGCTTTTTTAGCCGCTTTTAAAGCATTGACTGATGTAGAAGGAACGCCCTTCCATACAGGACGAAACCCTATTAATACATTAGGACTCGTCGGTACACCCGTTAAAATAGGGGGTAACGAATGAGATACCTTATCGCCTAAACGGGCGGCGGGTTTTCCTGCCATAGTCGTCTCCTAAAATATCGTTATTAACCTTCTTGCCAATCATCACTTGAGGAAGTGCTGGCTTCAGTATGTTCCCACTCAATTTTACGATAAGAAAAAGACCAACGCTCTTCATGTTTACGGCTTTCATTTTCCTTCATAGTAACAATTGGCATTATGGCATCAACATTAACTAATATTGCTTCAAATAATTTATGTGTAAAATATTTTGTTTGCTCACTTCCTTTCGTTCGTCTCCAGATCATTTCTACCTCTAAACTTTCGCCTGAACATAGAGCTTTATACAAAAGAGGTGACGCTTTATCAAATTCTTTATGGATAACAAAAGGTTTATGTAATCTTGAGCCCGCAGGCTGTCCATTCATAGGATCTACAGGGAGGGTTATTTTATGTTCAAAAGCAATAACTTTGGAATAATCACTCCATTCGTCTTTAAAATTACCTTTTCCCATACTATCTTCACTGTTAGCACCCGATGTAATTAAACCTTGTTCTTCACCTTTGACTTGAATATATGCTATTTCTGGCATTTTAAACTCCTATGAATTAAATTTAGTTAAATACATTTTTAATACAAGCAATTATAATGCCATTGTATTAAACCGTATTCTATTTAGGTTCTTGATAAACCCTTTAATAATTACTGTGAATTTTTATTCACACCTTGAACCTTTTAAGTAACACTTATGATTTATCCGTAGAAGGTAAAAAAGGCGGAAGGAATTTAAATCCAAAATGCTTAGGATCTTGCCCGATGACCGCCGCTGAGAAAATATAATAAACATAATTATGGGTTTCTGTAGGCAGTTTATAGCGTTGAATATATTTCCAAAAATTGCGTTCCCTAGGGTTATTGGGCATTTTTTTAATATTCTTATTAATTCGCGTCTGCCCATAATTATAACTTGCAATGACTAATAATCCTGAGGCTTGTGATTCGGTACTGAAAATATATTTTAAATATTTAGCCCCCGCATAAGCGGCCTTATTAAAATCAAACCGCTCATCTTGTGAATCATATTCTCGTCTTGATGCTAAAGGCCCTGTTTTAAGACCAAAATCCCTTGCTGTTCCAGGTATAAATTGCCACGCCCCTTTAGCTATTCCCCAGCGAGTGGTAGGACCTATCGCTTTTTCATTATAATTACTTTCTTGCAGTGGTAAATAAAAAAGATGTAAGGAGAGTCCTTCTTTTTTTAAAGCGGCAACAATAGTTTTTGTATACCCTTTTTTTTGTAAATGTAGCATGGCTCGTTGCATTCTGTTAGAGCCTTGCCAATAACTTATATACTTTCTGACTTCACTAACAAAAGAATCAGGTAACTCTAATTCGCTTTCGCCTAAATCTCTTGCTACTCTAGCAATTAATTCTTCCTCATAACGTGATGCTTTTGGAAAACGCAGTCGTAATGACTTAGCTTGTTTCGCATAATGACGATATTTAGCTTTCATTTGAGTCAATTTTTTTCGCTCTTGTTTTAATCGCTCTCTTTCTAGGGCAATTTTTTCTAATTCGGCTCTATTTTTTGCTTGTTCAACGCGAATTTTTTCAAGCTGTTCGGCTTCCATTTGCACATTTTCAATAGATTTGAGCATTGATTCAAAAAGAGTGGCATTTTTTTCTAATCTAATTTCTGACTGAGATAAACTGACTTCTAAGGTTTTTATATCATAAAACATATCTAATGCTAAAGTATTCGCATTGGACAGTGCAAATTGTTGATAACCAATTAAACCACAGGCGATAATAAACAACAAAGCTAATGAAATAATTACTTTTTTGTAACCTTTACTTCGGTGCGTTTGATCTTTACGGATAATTCTACGCACTATTCGTGTATGGTCTCCCATATCATCTGGTTCTTGTGGATTCAATAATTTTGCTCCTATCTCAGCTTCTGATAAATCAGGCTGTTTAGGCGCAGAGGCAGGCGGTTGTTTTTTATTGGTAAACAGAGTGACAGAGCCATCATTTACCAATTTTTTAGGTTTTTTTCTTAAAGGCTGATTTGCATTGCGGAGGGTTAAGGTAACCCCCATTTTTCCTAAAGCAATAGAAACAGGAAAGACAAGTCTATGTTTATCAAAAACTAAATCACCTTGAATATAAACTCCATTAGCACTTTTTAAATTATATAACCACCATTGACCTTGCTCGCGAGTTACTTTGAGGTGATAACGACTAACATCACCTTCTGGAATAATAATATCATTATCATTTGCACGCCCTGCGGTAAAATGATTAGAAAATAAAAGTTCATTAATAATATTGCCACTTGTTCCTCGAAGTACTATCTGCAATCCTTTTTTAGTAAAAACGGTTTGTTCATCATTATTAACAGCATCATTCTTCATAATATCTCCAAAAAAAGTATTGGTGATGGTTTTGTACAATATACTAAATGTTAGTAGTTTAATAAATATTTTTCTTGTAAAATCATCTTTTTTAGTGAGATGTATTTTTTCATTGATAAACTATATCATGCAAGATAAACTTATCTTTTTGCCTTTCAATCCCTTTTATAACGATAACGATAACGATAACGATAATGATTATAAATTTAACGATCTCTAATGTAGAGCATAATGAACAGTCGCTACTAGAAGAACAAAAATCAAAGAGTTTTTCCAGTGATAAAGAATATAGTATCGGTCGTTTACATGAATCGGGGTCAAATGACTGGGATTTACCTGATGCTGAGAATAAAATATCTAGGAAACATGCGACCATTTTTTTCAAAGACGACTGTTTTTTTATTCGAGATGAAAATAGTGCTTCAGGGATTTGGTTCTGTCACTCTGCTACTGATAATGAAGAAAAACAAATTAAGGGAGAACAGGCTTTAATTCACGGTAATATTTTATTTATTGGGTTTTATGAAATAAACGTGACGATAGAAGAATGCCCCATTAAACCGCTTCCTCCTGTAACACCGCCTCCTGTAACACCACCTCCTGTAACACCACCTCCTTCCTCTATAAATACTAATTTTCTACCCGTTTTTTTAGAGGGATTAGGGTTATCATTATCAACTGATGAAATTAATTCATTAACGGATAATGATATTAAACTGTTAGGTGCGTCTTTTAAAGAGGCTATTCAGGGCATTATTAAATTAAACCGTATCCGTGACAAAATAAAAATTTCATTAGATATGGATGATACGATAGTTAGTACAAATAATATTTTAAAAAAAGTCAATGATGTTGGGTTAGCTTTAAAAGTGTTAATGACAACACCTAAAGATTATAAACCGCTTGATAGTTCAATCATCGAAATTCATAAAAATATTGATGAGTTAATGTTTGTAATGAAAGGCTTGCCTGTATCTTCAGCAAAAAGAATTAAAAAATACTTAGACCCTAATAAAATAGAGTATTATACTAAAGAACAAAATAATAAAACTAACCTATTTCGTAGAAAAAGTGAATGGGATGTTTATTGTGAACAATATAATAAACTTAATCTATATGAGGAAATAACGATAGCTTATAAAGAAGGCGTAATGAACTATGGACAAAAAAAACAACATTAAACGACTAACAGTTTTTATGGTTATATTTTTATCAGCCTGCGGGATTTTTTCACCTGATAAACCTGAGCCAGTGAAAACTGAACCAGTGAAAACTGAGCCTATAAAAATAATAGAAAAACCTGAAGTAGTTATTCCTGAAACTAAAAAAGTATCTCTCATTTTTATTCCATCAACTGACCTTAATCAAATGCACGGTAAGTCGTATCCATTAAAGGTGAGTATTTATCAATTAAAATCGGCTTATAACTTTGAAGGTCAGGATTTTAGAGCGATTACCGATAATGAAAAACAAGCGTTAAAAGATGATGTGATTGAAAAAGAAGATTTACGCTTTAAACCAGGTCAATCACCACAAACCTATATAATTGAAACTATAAACCCTAAGGTTAAATATATTGGTTTTATTGCTTATTACATGGATATTAAGCACGCAAAATGGCAAAAAATATACAAAGTTTCTCAACAAAATCATTCAGAGATTTCTGTTTATCTCACCGCTAAAAACATAATCATTAAATAACTGAGGAGACGGAATGCAAGCTATTAATAAGGTAATTTGGTCTGAGGGTTTATTTGTTACCCCTCAGCATTTTCAACAACAACAACGTTATTTTACCGAACAAGATAAGCTATATAATTTATCCAGTTCTAGTTATCATTGGGGCGTATTAACTTTAGAAATAGACCAAAGCGCATTAGTAGAATTAAAAATTGTGATTACACAGTGCCAAATTATTCTTCCTGATGGCACGATTGTAACGACCCCGCAAACTATTCATCACCAAAATTTATCACTGCCTTTACCTAAAGCCATTTCAACGGCTATTCAATCTGAAATTGTTTATTTAGCCTTACCCCTCATTACAGGTAATACCTCAGAAGTCGCCGAAAACTATACCGATGAAACCATGGCACGTTATATTTCAGATGATAGCGATTTACCAGACCTTAGCGATAGAGAGGCTAAAAAAGAGAGTGTTGAATTAGGTCGATTGAATTGTTGTTTATTGTTAGAATCAGAAGATAGGTCTGCTTATAGTTGTGTTGCCATTGCAAAAATTAACACGATTGAAAACGGGAGTAATATTTTATTGGAAAAGTTTTTTATTCCACCTTCTTTAAATTGTTCTGCCAGTAAAATTTTAACCGATTATTTAAAAGAAACCTACGCCCTTATACATACGCAAGCACGAGCGGTTCTAGGATATATCCGAGATGATGAGTATGGGCGTAATTTTTTATTATTGCAATTATTAAGACGCTATGAAGCCATTACTCATCACTTTATTGAAACGGCTACTATTTCACCTGAATATTTTTATACCACCTTAATTCAGATTATCAATGAACTAGCTCTTTTTCAACAAGAAAAAGAATGTCAGCTTCCGCGTTATCAACATACTAATTTACAGCAAACATTTCCGCCGTTAATGGAATTATTACGCCGTTATTTATCCATGAGTGTTGACAGAGATGTCTTTAGAATTCCATTAACTAATCCTGAAACAGGTTTGTATAGCACCCATCTTGGGGAGCAGAAAAATGATATTAATTTACGCGATTTATTAAGTATTGCCTCATTTTATTTAGCGGTAAAATCAAAAGAAGGCGCAGATGTCGTTAGAGAAAATTTTTCAAAGCAAGTAAAAATAGGTCCATCACAAAAAATTATGCGGATGGTTTCTTTGTTAGTCCCCGGGGTAAAACTAACTCATTGTCCCAGAATCCCTCCCAAACTTCCTTATGATGAAACCTTTGTTTATTTTCAATTTCAACAACAAGGAAAGTATTGGGAAGAACTCAAAGAAGCCAATGGTATTAGTCTTCATGCTGATGACCCCTTTCAAACTGTCGAGTTAATGCTTTGGGCAATTAAAAATTAAGTAAAAATCTACGGAAATAATTATGTGCGATGATGACGCAACTCAATTTGGATCTCAATCAACACGTCCCCGAAGACCGAGAAGAGGGCCTGAAAATTCAACGAAGAATAACCATTCTAACCCATCTTCGGCTGCATCACAGGTTATTAATAATGGCAACGATATTAATCCTTTAATTAAACTAGCTAATCCCTTACTTACACTCGGTATTGGCTTGTCTCGACAAGAAGTTTCCCCTGATATTCTCCAATTAAAAGAATTATTAAGAACCGAAGTTCAGCATTTTCAACAGCAGCTAAAAGGCTTCTCCAATGATTTAATTAATGATGCAATCTATTTATTGTGTACATTTTTAGACGAAAAGATCATGAGTCGCCCCTGGGGAAATAAGTGGAGACAAAGTCCTTTATTACTTGAGTTTTGTCATGATGGCGAAGGTGGGGTAAAATTTTTTACTAAGATGGAGGTGATAAAAGAAAGCTTAAATCATCCTTGTGATACGAATACGCGTGATGGTTTAGTTTATTTATTAGAACTCATTTATGTTTGCTTATCTTTTAATTATGGGGGTAAATATAAAATTGATAATCAAAAAGAAGAATTAGGTATTATTAAAACAGATCTGTATCATTTTATTAATAACTTTCGGAATTTTTCTCATGCAGATAAACCTTTATCAACCCATTGGCAAGGAACAGCAACCAATAAAATAAAATCTCGGTGGCAATATGCGGTGCTTGCGTTAGTTGTATTACTCAGTCTTCTAGGGGGAATGTATTTTTATTATTTAAATAACTTAGGCACTCAGAAACTAGATGTTATTCAGAGTTTAGATATTGCACAAGCTGATTTAAAGTTAATTAATAATAAAGTAGTTTTTGATATAGAAACAGAAATAAAAATAAAAACATCGGGTACAATGAATAAACCTACTGTAAATACTGCGGTTATAGAGTTATTAAGAGAAAAATCTTTTGTTTTTTTTAAAACTTCAAGATATGACTTAGAGATTTCAGAAAAAAATAAAATAAATAGTTTTTTAAGTAAATTAGAAGGTTTATGTACTCAATTAAAAAGAAAAACTAAGCAAACTATTAAAATAAATCTACTAGGTAGAGCTTCGTCAAAAGGAAATTTCAAGCATAACCAATGGCTTTCAGAAAAAAGATCTCAAGCAACAAAAAACTATTTGAATGCACAAATTAAAAGTTGTTTCTTTATTGAGACGGTAACAGGAGAAGGTCTTGGAACAAATAACCCTATTAGTAAAAAAGAAGGTAAAAATAAAGCGGAATCAAATCAATCAGTAGAAATCACGGTCACTGAAGTTAAATAACGGAGACATAAAGGTGGGAAAGTTTTTTAAAAGTTATTATTTTATCAGTTTATTTTTAACCCTTATTTTATCTTTACTGGTTTGGTTTTTACCCGAATTTATAGGGATAGAATTTTTATTTGAAAAGTCAACCCGCTGGATTATGATTGGGCTATTGACGAGCCTTTGTCTGATTTTTTTAGGTAGCTGTTTTTGGATGAATAAAAAACGTAATGATGATGCCTATCAAGCTTATGGAAATAATTCAAGCGTTGAAGATTCTGAATCAGAGATTGTAAAGCAACAAGCATTGGAGATTAATAATAAATTAAATGAAACTTTAGCGTTATTGAAGCGAAATAAATACCCCCTTCATGAAATCCCTCATTACATTATCATTGGTCCTCCTGGTTCTGGAAAAACAACCATTCTTAAAAACTCTAATCTTGAAGAGCCATTAGCATTAAGAGACCAAGGGCCTCATAAAGATACGACGGGTCTGGGTGGAACACGTAATTGTGATTGGTGGATTACCAATGAGGCTATTTTAATTGATACCGCAGGTCGTTATTTTAGTGATGAAAGTAATTCGGCTATTGATAAAAAAGTTTGGAAAAGCTTTTTACAGATGTTATGTAAAACCCGTAAAAATGTCCCTATTAACGGCGTTTTAATTACCTTTGATATTAATGAGTTATTATCTCAGTCACCTGAACAACGACAATTACATATTGGTAAAATACAACAACATTTGTATGAGCTTAACGATACTTTAGGGATTCGTTATCCAATTTATGTTTTGTTCACCAAATTAGATTTGATTGCAGGGTTCACCCAATATTTTTCTAAATTTGAAGAAAAAAAAGCCTTGTTAGATCAAGTTTTTGGATTTACTTTTCCACTAGAGGAAATACAAACAGGCGGTTTTGCAAAGTTTAAAGCCTACTTTACAGGTTCGATGAATAAAGTGAGCAGTAATTCAGGGCATTTTTCAGATGAATTTGATTTATTAATAAAACGCTTAAATGAAGGAGTTATTGCCAGCCTTGCTCAGACGAATAACATCAATAATCGGGAGCTAATTTATCGGTTTCCTCAAGAATTAAACCATTCTAAACAGGTGCTTGAAGATTTTATTAGTCTAATTTTTCAACCTAGCCATAACTTTGACCCAGTTTTAAGAGGGATTTATTTTACTAGTGGAACTCAAATGGGTTCCCCGATAGAACGGGTGATGACGACTCATACTAATAAGATATTATTAAATATTAATTCGATCTCTACGCCTTATCAAGGAGAGGGACGTAGTTATTTCATTAATACCTTATTAAAAAAGGTTGTTTTTGAAGAACAAAATTTAGTGAGCTTTGGGCGTGGACATCTGAATAAATTAAGTTATCGGTTATTATCCGCCGCATTAATAAGTTCTTTTATGGCGTCATTAGCTTATGGGGTTTGGTTTTGGCCTGTTAGTGCAGGTGAAAATGAAGATAAATTATCACAAATAAAAGAACTCATTGCAGATTATAAAGCAAAAAAACCTGAAAAAGAAACCGTACAATCTAATTTAGCCGCCCTACTTCCCGCCCTAGATGATGCTTATAATGCAAGTCAAGTTTTCCAAACAGAAAAAGACCCTACTTCAATGCATCATGGTTTATATCAAGGAGAAGAATTTACACAGCAACAATTTTATCAAAATGTTTTGAATCGTGTTTTTCTACGGCATATTGCTTTGTATTTATTAAATAGAATGAAGCAGACCCTAGAAAATTCACAAGGACAAAATGAAATAAATTTATATACCCAGATAGCCCCTGCCTTAGAAGCTTATTTAATGATTAAAATGAAGGATAGTGAAAAACATTTTAATAAGGAACGATTTGATAAAACCCTTAGTGATTATTGGCTTGAAGAATTTAAAGATAATACTTATGATCGACTTTCAGCACATCTAACGCGGTTAATGCCTAAAGTGTTTATTGAAGAGGATGAAATTAATGATCGAATATTTATTGCTCAATTACGGGCTAAATTAATCCGTGAACGCTCAATGACAGATCGCTTATATGATGGAATAACAAGGGATGTAAAAGAATTAACCGATATTGAAGACTTTAAATTAAATAAGGCTGAGAGTCTTTTTAGCCCTAGAGAAGGTTATGATTTACCCACTGTTCCTGGGTTTTATACTGCATTAGGGTATTGTGGATTTTTTAGAACCTCAGTAGGTGATAGCATTGTTCGAGAAATAGAACGAATGAATTGGTTGTTAGATGAAGATAAAAAGATTCATCAAAATCAAGACTTAATCAAAGATATTTATGCTAAAAAATATATCAAAGCATGGAAACAGTTTTTAGGAAACTTGCGAATTAAAAAAATGGAAGATATGAAGGACATCTCTGATCGTTTATATGCCTTATCTACGCCAGACTCAGTTTTAAAAACCTTATTAAAAAATATTAAAGAGAATACCGATAGTTTATTAGCTTGTTCAGGTGATGATGAGGAACATTCAGATAAAAAAGGTACTTTAGGTAAAGTTGTATTAAAAGAAATAGTGCGTAAAAATAGCACGTTAAATAAAGCCAATCGCTTGAATAATAAATTAAATCGTAATAAAAAAGGGCGGAGACAAAAAATACCTTCAGAAGTTAAAACCATCCGTGCTGCATTTACACATATAAACGGATTAGATATTAAAGAACTTGATGATATTTTAAAAAAAGTACAATCAGTTATTGATAATAAATCCGATAATGCCGATATAGCGGTGACTAATTTAGGACGTGAAATTAATAATTTGTTAGGTCATTCAGAAAACAGTGAAGATGGCACACAAGATTTAAAACGTTTATTTAATAGTGTCAAAGATAGCGCTGAAAGTGGGGCGGAAGAAGGTAAAGATGATCGGGTTAAAACCAAACTTAATACTGCTTGGCAGGCTATTTTAAGTGAATGCCAAACGGTTGCAGGCACTTATCCGCCTAATCAAGCTGTTTCACAAGGGGCTTTTGCCAGTTTTTTTAGCAGAGGGGGAACATTAGATAATTTTGAAAAGAATTATTTTAATCCAGCTAAATCAGAAATTCCTACATTAACTGAACCTGCTTTATTTAATGATGCAAAATATTTGCGAGAAGCTTTTTTTAATGGTAGTCGTTTAGGCGTTAACTTCACTTTAACACCCACCGTGCCTTCAGGTATTATCAGTGCTACCTTTCGTTATGGTAGTAAAACATTATTTTATCGAGCAGGTGAACCCCCTCGTTCTGAAAGTTTTGATTGGCCTAATAATGGTGAGCAACCGAGTTTAACCCTTAAATTAAAAAGTGGTGATAGCCCTGAATTTTCTGCTGAAAGCCATAAATGGGCGATTTTTAATTTTATTAAACAAGTGAAAAAAGGAAATACACTTATTTTTTCTCAAAGAGGGGGATCTATTCAATACGAACTAAAAGTTAATAATACTCAAAACTCATTTAATCGGATTATTAATATTTCCTGTCCTAAAACACTTTTTTAAAGTCATGGATTATTTTTTAAAGCCTCAATTGTATGGAAAACTGCCCTTACAAGGTGATTTTATTTATCAACTTCCCGAGTCATTTACAGGCATTTGGGATAAATGGTTACAACAAGGATTGGCGTATAGTCAAGATTATTTTACTCAAAATTGGAAGGCTGTTTTCCAACAAAGTCATTCTTTATATTTTTTTTTAGCCCCCGAAATATGTGGTGATAAGGCGTGGCTTGGAATAATGATGCCCAGTTATGATAAAGTTGGACGCAATTTTCCGATAACCCTTGCGGTTGAATTACCGTTACAGGTAGGCTATGAATTACTTGAAAGTGAAGCTATCAATGCTTGGTTACAGCATTTAGAACGAGCAATAAAAAAACTTTTTAGAGAACGTAATCTTTCAAGCTTAGACGATTTTCAAAAATCATTAGCTGTATTTAAATTGAGTATTGAAGTAAAAAACAGTCATGATGAAACACAACAACCTCTTATAAAAACAAATTATTATTATCAAGGAAATAACCAGCATGAAAAAGATAAGTTTTATGACTATATAAAGCAGCATTTTTTAAAAAACAGATTACAAAAAGGGTTTTGTTTATGGGCTTCAAATCATTCTCCAATGAGTCGTTTATTCAGTTCAGGTTTACCGCCTAAAGAATTATTTAGTGCTTTTTTAGATAGAGATTATGAGGGTTGGGGATGGAAGTCTGTTTTTCCTGATGATGAAAAAACCATAAGACCCCTTAAACGTGTTAAATCTATTTATAAGAATTTACAAAAACAATCGCCTTTTAGTTGGTACTCATCAGCATTAACCGATGCAGGGAATCGTAGAACGATTAATGAAGATAATTATTTAATTAAAGATAACCTCGGTTTATGGGTGATAGCTGATGGAATGGGAGGATATGACTCAGGGGATTATGCCAGTGAGGTCGTAATTGAAATATTATCAAGTTTAAAAAAACCTTATAAAATGAGTGAGTTTGTTAATATAGTAGAAGAAAAAATAATAGCCGCTAATCATCAGTTATTAAACTATTTTACTGATTTAGAAACACAGGGAGGATGTACTATTGTTTGCTTATTAACTTTTGCTCATTATGGTATTGTAATATGGGCAGGTGATAGTCGGCTCTATCGTCATCGAGCGGCTCAATTAAAAATGCTTACTCGCGATCATAGTGAAGCCGAAGACGCAGTGGATAGAGGTGAAATGACAACGGAAGAAGCTAAAACACATCTTAGTGGAAATATTATTACCCGTGCTATAGGAATAGAAGAAAATTTATATTTAGACATGGATATATTTTCAATACAAAGTGGCGATTTATTATTATTATGTAGTGATGGGTTATATAAAGAAATGACAGATAAAGAAATAGAACAGCAAATCAATGAAAATAGTGCTGATATAAATACCATAACGCATTCACTGATGTCTATTGCTTTAGCTAATAAAGGGCGTGACAACATTACAATCATATTAGTTAAAATTGAATAGGTTTTTATAATGGCAATGAGTAATTTACGACGTTTAGCAACAGATTATGCCAATAATAAACTAGATTACCAAGATTATCGCGCTCAACGGACAGGTCTTATCGACCATCTTATCGAAAATACTGATCCACCAATTAATTTGATACCTATTAAAGCGAATAAAATATATAATTTAGTTAAGACCCATGAAAAAAAAGGACTAGGAAAATGGAAATTAATACTGTTAGTTTTTATTCTTATTTTAACCAGTATTTTTATTTTTCAAGAATCTATTATATTATTAATAGACGCTTTGTTTTTCCACTTTCTACAGAACCCCATTATTTTAGATAATTGAAAATAACTTATAAATAAAAATGTATTTTATAGCGTGGGATATTGATTTAATAACAACAGAATAACAAGGCATTTTATTATGATTAATTTAAAAGAAATTTCTGAATTAGGAAAAAAGCCCTTACCTCAAGGCATCGATGATTTTTCAAAAATAATGTATGACGACGATGATTATGAAGAATTGAGTGATTTATTTTCTGCTAGTTATCTTGATGATAAAAACTGGCCAGTCATCGTTAAATTAGCTGAAAAAGTATTTACCGAGAAAACCAAACATATTCAAGTTTTACAATGGTTGTGTGAGGCGTTAATTAATACAAATGGTTATGCTGGATTAAACAGCGGCATAAATATTTTATATGATTTATCGACGAATGAAACCCTTTGGAAAACAACAGACCCCTTAAAAGATGAAAAGAAAGCAAGTGCCATTCGTAATTTTGAAGTGGCTATTGTTCCTTGGGTTGATAATCTTAAGGTAAAGCCTGATGAGCTGGAATTAATTAACAATATTTCAACTAAAATAACTGATATTAAGGCCGCTTTAAAAGAACGATTTAAAAATGTGACGGATGGTGAAGGTAATGAAATAGTAATGCCAAGTCTTAATCTTCTAGTGCAGACTTTAAGTATTAATCAGGGTTTACTAGCCCCCCAAGAAACCAAACCGCCTATAGATATACCTGAAAATAATAAATCAACGACGACACCGAGTAATCAACAAGAAGCTATAATATTTATTAACGACTTGATGAAAGTAGCTGAAAATCAAGCTTTCTCTATGGCATCTGATGGAAAATTAAGAGAGGGTT
Organism: Methylococcaceae bacterium; assembly: GCA_030627205.1. Taxonomy (GTDB): domain Bacteria; phylum Pseudomonadota; class Gammaproteobacteria; order Methylococcales; family Methylomonadaceae; genus WTBX01. Next base: position 34,212 of record DAOUSN010000010.1, on the reverse strand, counting down.
TGGAAATATTACAACAAGGATATAGTCAAGCCAGTTTTCTTCGAGAAAAATTCTTTTGGACGCTGATACAAGTCCGATTATTGTATAGTAAAGATAAAATAGAATTAGCATTATTTCATTTAAAAATCTTAGAAAAAAATATAGATCAATATAAACTGGAAGAATGGGAGCCGCAAATTAGTATTGATGTGGCTGAATTATTTTTAAAATGTTGTGATAAAGAGGAGAAATTAAAAAAAACTAGTGATAGAGAAAAAGCATATAACCGATTACGTCGCCTAGATATGGCGCGTTCTTTAAAATTTGAACTTTAAGTTAAGGAAAAAATAATGGCTAGAGGAATTTCAACCCCCCCTAAAGAAAGAATTAATATTACTTACCAACCTGATGGTGATGCAAAAGAAGATATTGAATTACCATTTAAATTAATGATGGTAGGAGATTATACTCAGCGTAGTGATAAAACTCCCTTAAAAGAGAGAAAGCCTATTTTAATAAAAAATAAGGAAGATTTCTCTAAAGCAATGAAAAAATATGATTTAAGTTTATCAATTGATGTTAAAAATACCTTAACAGAGGAGACGATTAAAAATGGAGATGAATTAAATGTTAAATTAACCTTTGAAAAAATACAACACTTTCGTCCAGATTCTATTGCAGAACAAGTCCCTGAATTAAAAAAATTACTAAGAATTAGAGAGGCTTTCAAAGCCTTACGCGCCCCTCTAGGTAGTGAATATGAATTTAGGAAAGCCATTGAGAATGTATTAGATAGTAAAGATTTAGATAAATTATTAAATGATCTTTCTTAACCACTAAAGGATAAAATAATGACAATTAAAAATATAGAAACAGGAAGTTTAGATAAAGACGTTATTGAAAAAGAAGAATCGGGAGCATCTTTACTAGATAGGTTATTAGAAGGTGCTAATATTAGTAGGGGGGATGATAATTATGATTCTACAAAAGAAGGGCTAAGAAATATTTTAGAAAAAGTTGCTCAACTACAAAAAAGTTCTCAAAAAAAAATCACCCTTAATAAGTCCTTAATGGATGAATATATTAGTGATATTGATAAAGCAATAAGTAAACAAGTCGATGAAATTTTACATAATGATAAGTTTCAGGCATTAGAATCGGCATGGACAGGGTTAAAATTTGTCGTTGATAAGACTGATTTTCTTAAAAATAATCAATTAGCGGTATTAAGTGTTTCCAAAGAAGAGCTTATTGATGATTTTGACGACAGAGCTGAAAATGATGTGTTAAAATCTGGACTTTATCATCATGTTTATCGGCAAGAATATGGCGTTCATGGAGGTAAACCTTATGGCGGCATGATAGGAAACTATAGTTTCAGTCCCAGTTCAAAAGATATGACCTTATTAAAAAACATTGCTAGTATTGCTGCGATGTCTCACGCGCCCTTTATTGCCGCCGTTGATCCTAAATTTTTTGGTAATAAAGAAATAGATTTTACAAAAATGAATAAATTCAATGCGGGGGTTATCCATGATAAATTAGAAGGACAAAAAAAATGGCAAGGATTCCGAAGCTCAGAAGATGCGCGTTATGTAGGTCTTACCTTGCCGCGTTTTTTATTACGCTTGCCTTATGATACCGAAGATAATACGATTAAATCATTTCAATATGATGAAGCCACCACGGATGACCACGAACAAATGCTCTGGGGAAATACCTCTTATGCTTTTGCCACGCGGTTAACGGATAGTTTTGCTAAATATGGTTGGTGTCCAAGTATTATCGGCCCAAAAGGAGGCGGGCAGGTTGATGACTTGCATATTCCAAATTTTGATGCTTTAGGAATGGCAGAGGAAAAAATCCCAACAGAACTGTTAATTCCTGAGCGTTTAGATTATGAACTTTCAGAGGAAGGTTTCATTCCCTTAGTTATGCGTAAAGGAACAGATAATGCCTGTTTTTTTTCAGCAAATTCAACTCAAAAACCTAAAGTTTTTCAACAAAATGATGAAGGTTTTGCAGCGGCAGAAAGCTATACTTTAGGAACTCGATTACCCTATATGTATATGATCTGTAGAATTTCTCATTATATGAAATTATTACAACGAGAAGAATTAGGTGGGTGTAAAAATTCTGCTGAATTGCAAAATGAGTTAACAAAATGGATTAAACAATACGTTTCTGATCAAGAAAACCCTGATTCAACTACCCGTAGTAAAAAACCTTTTAGAAAAGCACAAATTATAGTTGATGAAATTCCTGGAAAACCAGGTCATTTTAGAGTTAATGTTAGATTAGTCCCTCATTTTAAACTAGAAGGATTAGATGTTACCTTATCATTAGCAGGAAAAGTAGATTAATTGTGAAAAATAATACTTTGTTAGAACGTTTAGATGGTATAAACGATAACTCCGTTAATAAATCAATTGAACGTAATCTTAATCATATTTTCATAACTCGTCAAGGCAGTACTTTAATTCGTGTGGATGATTATGGGATTCCTGATTTTAATCATTATGACTCACGAGAGAAGGCTATTCCTGAGATTATACAAAGCATTAAAAATAATATTAGAGAATTTGAACCCCGTTTAAAAAATATACGAATTAAATATACCCCAGATGATTCAAGTTTATTGAAATTAAAATTCGCAATAAATGCCACTATTGAGCGAGATAATGCACAAATTACTATTGTTATGACTGAAACAGGAAGAATTAGAGTGTTAGGTTAAATTTAAATAATAAGACGAGACATTAAGTAGGATGAATAAAGGTCTCGTCTTAAGTTTTTCTAGTCTCTTTATGATAAAAAGTAAGGTAAATAATAACAGATCAACTTAAAATTTTTATTACCACTCTACGATTTTTATAATCATAAGGTGAAAATCTAAGTGATGATTCCCCTTTACCTACCGTAGAAATTCTATCGGGTGATATATTATACTCAGTAATAAGTATATATTTAATTCTATTAGCTCTCTCTTCAGAAAGTTTATAGTTAAGAGACTCATCTCCTGAAGCATCTGTATGACCTTCAATAATAAATTTAACAGTAGATTCTGCTAAAACCTCTGCTGTTTTACGAATAAAAGCTTTAGATCCCGAAAGTAACTCTGCTGAATTATATTTAAATTGTATGGCGGATGCTACACCAGAGTCATAACGTTTTTTATTAATCTTGTTCTTTTTTGGGTATTGCTTTTGAGTAACTAATTTTGTTTTTACTTTGGGTCTTGAATGTTTTTGTTTACTTTTCGAATATTTATTCGTAGTAACTTTTTTTGTTTTTTCAAAAGAAGAAAAACCACCAATACCTCGTGATAAATTTTCCGTTTTTTCTTCAGAAGAAAAACCAACAATACCTCGTGAACCATTACCGTAAAAAGCATCACGTATTTCTTCTTTTGACGCATTAAGCCCAAGCATTTCCACTTCTGAAGATGAAACTGAAGTGGATGTCCAAAAAATAGAACTTATTAAGAGTGTTTGAATTATTATTTTCATTATATTTTTCCTTATAAAATAAAAGGCTATTGGCTAATCACAAGATCAAGTTTTCCATTAATAAAAAGAATATTCTTTTTATTAAATTTACGCATTAATTTATCTCTAATATATTTTTCATCAATTTCACTATTATTTAAGCGAATCCATTGCTTTTGTATTTCATATTTACTGACAAGTATTCTTATTTTATCTGTTCCAATCGCATCATCTATTGTTAAAAAATGTTTTTTAGGAAATATATAGGTTTCATTTTCATAACAACATTTATCTAATAATGCAATCTTTTTATTTAAATGAGAATTAATATAAACCAATACGATATAAATATCTTCATTTGCTAAAAATGAAAGTTTAAATTTATCCCCAATTTTAAAATTTTCAACTCGAGTCAATGAATTTTTATTAATTTCTGTGACTTTTCGTTTTTTATTATTAACAACTGTCCAAAATTTTAAAATAGCAGGGCTGATTATTTCTGGTGTTGGGATAGTAATAATGGGTTTTAAAATTTGCGGTGGCTGTTCCACTAATGATTCTTGATTACTCCTATTCATTAATAATACTATAAAATACCCCATTAAAAATACAGCAATAATTAACTTAGAGATAGAGACAAACAGGAAAGGTTTTTTATAGATATTAGTCTTAAAAAAACCCTCTAAAAATATATCTAAATTTAAAGTTCTATCTTTACGTTTGAAAGCTAGTGCCTTTGCGAGTGCCTGCCATTGACCTGGTTTAAGTTTAAGAGCTGGTGGTTGTTTATTGGCCTCGTGTGCTTGTTTTGCATCTAAAGATCCATTAGGTTTTTTACCTGAAAAGATTTCATAAACGATACAGGCTAAAGAATAAACATCATCTCTAATTTCAGCGTCAAGTATGCGGGAATAAGGGGATTCATTATCAACATCATAACGCTCTAACGCTTCTAAACTGGCATATTTTATGGTTAAACCTCGGTTTCCATTAAAAATAGTTTTATCATCATCCTCTTTTTTTACATAACGGGCTAATCCAAAATCAAAGATTTTAATAACGCCGTTATCAGGATTATAAAAGATATTTTCAGGTTTTAGATCTAAATGTAAAATTCCATTTTTATGTTCATCTGAGGTATGTGCATAAGCCATTGCCTCTGTTATTTGACGACTTAAATGCAGGGCTTGTTCATAAGGCATAATAAACGAATTCTGCTGATGGTTTTGCTTTACTTTTTCGGCAATAAATTCTTTGAGTGTTATTCCCTTTAATAATTCCATTACAATAAAAAGTAATCCGCCTAGTTTTCCAATATTAAGAATACTTACAATATTATTATGCTTTAAGGTACGAGTGCGATTAGCTTCTCTTACGCTATTAGCAAACATATCGTTATTAAGCTGGGAATCAATAAATTTAATGGCAACATAACGTTGATCTTCTGAGGTAAGAGCTTCTTCTTGGAGTTTATCTAATGCTTTCCAGACTACTCCCATACCGCCAGAACCTATTTGTTTTATTAATTGATAACGCCCATCAATTAGTTTTTCTATTTTAAGTTCCTCTAGGGTTAAGTTATCAACTTTTTGACCCTCTGTATTATAATAGCTAACATTCTTAACTGTCTCCCCTAAGGTTTCAGAGACTAAAGTTATTTGGTTAGGGTTTATAAATTCTTCAATTAGGATTTTAAAACACGCAATAATTTCAGTATAATTAGGTGATTGATATTGATTAAATAAATAATTAATCTCCTCTTTAATTAAATTAAAGCTATGTTGATTAAGTTTAATTAATATTGTCTGTTTAAAGCGTAAAGAAATATCGGTTATCTTTGTGGGATTAGCAATATAGTCTTGCAATAATGCTTCAATTTCTTGGATTATATTATTTTCTGATTTCATCATTTAAAACTAAATTTTATTTATTAGGTCTAGCATCACTTAAAATGATAGTATCCTAATTATAGGACTATAAACCATTAACTGACTATTTGATAACGGTTAATTTTCTCAATTAAACACCGCCTAGAAATACCCAGTTTTTTTGCTGTATTGGTTTGATTACCTTGATGTTCTTTTAATTCCTGTTGAATTAAAGTCGCCTCGTAATTAGCCACTAAAGATTTTAGTCTATTTTTTTTATTAGGCTCGATTTTTATTGAAAAATCAGGGGCTGTTAACTTATTATCTAAATGTTCAGGGAGTATATAACCTTTATTTTCTGCTAATAATACCGCACGTTCAATAATATTTGATAATTCTCGAATATTTCCAAAATAATCATAAGCTAATAATAAATCCAAAACTATTGGAGAGAGACCTTGAATTTCTTTATTATATTTCTTACTGTATTTATCTAAATAATACGTTAACAAACTGGGTATATCCTCCTTACGAGAACGCAAAGGCGGTAATTCAATGGGATAAACATTGAGGCGATAATATAAATCTTCTCTAAAATCACCCGCTTTTATCATCTGTTCTAAGTTTTTGTGGGTGGCGGCAATAATTCTGACATTAACCAAACTGCTTTCATTACTCCCTAAAGGGCGTAATAATTTATCTTGAACAATACGCAATAATTTTGCTTGTAAATTAAGCGGCATATCACCAATTTCATCTAAAAATAAAGTCCCCCCATCAGCGGCTTTTATAAGCCCTTCTTTATCTTTATCCGCCCCACTAAAAGCCCCTCGCTTATAGCCAAACAGCTCACTTTCTAATAGGTTTTCAGGTAAAGTTGAACAGTTTTGAGCGATAAAGGCTGAATTTTTACGATGGCTATTATAATGAATCGCTTGAGCTATGAGTTCTTTTCCTGTACCTGTTTCTCCCTTGATGAAAATAGTCACATCAGTATTTAATATTTTTTCAAGCAATTTAAAAACCTGTTTCATGGCTAAACTATCACCAATAATTGTTTTATTGAATTGACTTTGAAGGGCTATTTTTTGTTTTAAATTTTCATTTTCCTTGATTAAGGTTTTATTGGTTTCATTTAATCTTTCAATTAAAGTCTGATTTTTTTGAATTAATAAGGTATTGTCTAAAGCAACGGCTGCTTGAGATGCAAACGCAGAGACTAAACTATGTAATGACTCTGGAAATTTATTTAACTTATCTTTGTTAGCATTACGACAATTTTGTAATTGTAAAATTCCTATTGTTAAATTAGCATGACTCCTGAGTGGAATAGTAATACACGATTGAGTTTTATAATGATTAACAAGGTCATGATAGTAAGAATCTTTAAAATCAAACCCTGAATAACTATAAATATCAGGAATATTAATCAAATTACCTATAAAAGCACTATAAGCACAAATATTTTTTAAATTACTGTTATTATTCTTTAAATATAAAGGAATTCTTTTTAAAGGGTGTAAAATATCAACTAACAATTCATTTTGATAAACTTCGGGAACTAAATAACGCTTACTATAATCTAAAATGTAAATCTGCCCAGACTCAGCATAAGTCAGTTGTCTTGATGCACTTAAGATTTGGGTTAATAATAATTTTAAATTTCTTTCACTAGATAAACTAATCGCTATTTTCACAAATTCTTCTAAAGCATGAATGGGTTTATCAATTAAATTAAGCATCATCTATTATACTCCGCCTTTTAAAATAACTACGCCAGGAGTTTTTCTATTTTTGGTCCAATTTGACCAGCCTAAACGACATCTTTTTTCTTTTCCTAGTTGCCATTGAGGGGTTTCATTGAGATTTAAACTTAATAAAATGTCAAATTCTAAAGGCTCTAAGCATAAAAACTTTATTAATTCATTTAAGGCTTTATAATATTTACCGTTAGGTAAAAAACTAAGGTATTGCGTAAAGTTCAACTTTGTTAAATGGACTCTAAACTTACCATCATAATCTTTTATTCGAGAACCAATAATAAAATTTTCAGCCATTGTGGTTCTTTGCTTCCCTAAACTATTTTGCTGGCTTTTATCAATGTTCACCCAACGCAATACACATTCTTCTATGCTAACGGTTAATTTACTTTGAAAAATAACAGAAAAATAATGAGAAATAATTTGTGCCATTATTTTTGCAGAACGCACTCGCATCGTTAATAACCCTGCATAAGGTAATAAACGAATCCATTGAAGTTCACTATTTTCACGTATTTTTGAACTGCCTACGCCGATTAATGAAAATAGTTGCTCTGAAAAAATATCCTCTGTATTGAATTCAGTTGCAGCATAATGTATATAATAACGGTATTTTTTCCAGACTTGATAGAGTAATGAATAAATACGATGATTAAAAATATCCAAAAAATCACGTCGAGGACTTCCCTCTGAATGCTGTATCGCTTCGGGCAGGTTTCCCGTATTAATAATCGCTTCAGTATAAAAAATAGGAAGGGGTGAACTCACCCCATACAGCCCTAAAAAATTAAGTTCCATTCTAAAATAGGGGGATTTATAATGCGGATCTTTTTGGAAAATATTTTTTTGTTGATATTTCTCACTATTTAAATACTCAAGCGATTCAATATCTGATTTGGGAAATCCTAAACTTGCATGAGGACGAAAACGGATATATTCATCTAAAGTTCGTTTGTTATTAATTAAGCCTATCTCTCCTACTTGTTGAATCACTGGCTTGATAGGGTCGCAAAATGAAATGTTACTTTCTAATAAAAAAACTAATTGATAGAAATGATAGGAACGTGCTTCTTTTTCAATGACTGAAATAAAATCTTCAAAATTTAAGCTTACTTGATTGTTGTCCATTGATATCTCCTCTCTTTACCCTCAACATTAACATTTAATTCATGAGTGGCATTAAGTCCTGAATATAAACTGAAAAACTCATTAAGTACCGAGGCGAATAAAAATAATTGCCCCTCACAATCGCTTTCGCCAAACCCAGTTTCAGAAATTAACAAGTTAATTTGATTAACTCGTAAAACGCGACGTTTTTCTAGGCGATTAACTGTTTCTGTTTTAATTTCTTTAATACTTTCTATTCGTTGACGACTCCGACTCTCCCGAGTTTCATCAATGTAAGCGGCAAAATCATAACTAGATAAAATAAACTTTAAGGCATCAATATTAGTTAACGCTTTATAATTAACGCCTAAACTAGATATTAAATGCCAATGTAACCCCGTATCAACAGGCGGGGGAATAGAGGGGCTTACGCGCGTAATATTTTTAAAACTAACTGTATTGGGTGCAAGATTTGCACTAATTTTTGTTGGTGTCTTACATATTTCACCGATACCTAAACTTTCAGCTAACCCGCCATTACTGCATAATAAATCAATAGAAATAGTTTCTACAGTAAATAAATTCTTCACGGAAAGCGTATTATCTCGTGCATTGACAAATGAAATAAACGTATCTAAACCTTGCAATTGACGATAGCCATCATAATCTGTTGTTGTTACCCGAGGGACTAATTTATTTTTAAAATAAGCGTGTTGTATATTTTTGTTTTTACGAAATTCAAAGGCTTCAAATTCTAGACTATGTTCAAAGGATTCAAATTTAAAAAAGGAATGTTCTTTACCTGTTCCTTGTTGTTTTCCCATAACCTTTGTTATTTCAAAAATCTCATAATATTCACGTGCGCCCTGTGGGTAAACAGGGTAGTCAGTTTTTTTATTATCTAATCTAATCGGTTCTGCATAATGTTCAAATAAATTAATAATGGGGGTACAATGTAAACGAATATTCTTTGTGGTTAAATGTAAAGAGGGGACAAAAGCAGTCTTAAGATTAAAACTAAGGGTAAATTTTGTAGCCCCTTCAAAACTTTGTAATTTTTCTAATTGGTTAATATCTAAGAATAAAAATTTTTCAGGAATTGAAAAATACTCTTGTAATAAACGATAACCTGAAAAAGCCGATTCGGGATAGGGAAAAATAGACTCCTCGTCTGAAAACCCAATCGGTTTTAAAGCCTGCTTAGTGAGTATAAAGCCTTCATTTTTTAAGCCATCACTGGGTTTGATTTCAATACTTTCAAGAAAATAACACAACCATAAATAAAGTTTATAGGTTTTATGATCTTCGCCGTGTAAAAATAAACGTTGTGATGAAATTAATAAAGTAGGGTCATCTAGTGTTAGCCCATTTTGTAATTCAAATTCAAGGGTCAGAACACTTTTGTTGTAACTTTTACTTTCTTTATACTCTAATTTACTAATCGCTAACGGGTAAATCTCGACAGCATAACAACTTTTAAAATAACAGGTCGCGCCTTTTCCTTGTTTATTTTTAATTTCATTCGATGCAACAGAAATACCTCTAGGAATCGTTTGTTTTCCTGTCAAAGCCGTGGTAATTTCAAATTCTAAAATAGAACTACTGGGTAAAGGGCGTAGATAATTCGGCCATAATAATGCAAATAAGGTTTGCGTTAATTCGGGGAGTTCATCATCTAGCTTTTGTCGGAGTCGTCCTGTCAAAAAAGCGAAAGCTTCGATTAAGCGTCTAACATCAGGATCTTCTGATTTATTATTAGCTTCTAAAAAGAAGGCGTATTTTGGATTTTTTTGAGCAAATTCATCTCCCAGTTTGAGTAAAACCTCTAGTTCATCGTTGTAATATTTATTAAATGTTTTGTTCATAAACACGCTCTCTTACGGATTAATTAGCTCATATTATTTAAAGAAATTTATTTATTTTTCTTTTCGCAAAGGCTCTTCAAAAATCCCAGTCAATTTTTGTTTAAATTCCAACGCAATATCACGTGCAGCCGCTTGAGTTCTAATCACACGCGGCGTAATTAAAATCACCAATTCCGTTTTAGTTATAGTTTTTTCCGTACTACCAAATAACCCCCCAATAATAGGAATTTGATTTAATAAAGGAATCCCCGTTTTATTATAGGTTTTATTTTCACTAATTAACCCCCCTAATACAATGGTCTCTCTATCTTGCACCGCAACAATACTATTTATTTTTCGTTGTAATATAGAAGGCGAATCAATTTGTGAGGTACTCCCATCAGATCCCGCTGGAATTGCATTATCAACACTCTGCTCTATTTCCATAATCACTAAACCATTCGCATTTACTCGTGGTTTAACTTTTAAAGTGACCCCTGTTTCTCGCATTTGAATCGTATTACTCGTTGCCCCCGTATCTGTGGTTAATTCAGAGGTTCTAACAGGAATTTGTTCGCCTACTTGAATAATGGCTTCTTGATTATTCAAAACCATGATAGAAGGGGCTGAAATTACATTAATTTTATTATCTTTCGCCTCAGCACTTAAAACTGCACGAATATTATCAGAACTACTCGCAAAAGAATAACCAAAACCAGGGTTAATCGCTGTTGCTGCTAAGGTTGCTAAATCAGTTAAACCCACACCAGAACCACTGCTAACTCCATTAGCTCCCCCTTTACGATGATTAAAATACCACCGGATTCCATAACGTAATTCATCCGTTAAAGTAACTGAAATAATAGTCGCATCAATCAAAACTTGTAATGGCATTACATCTAATTGAACAATAACATTCTTTAACATTTCATACTGCGGTTGAGTCGCTACAATAATTAAGGCATTATTGGTAACATCAGCAACGATATTAATTCCCTCTAATTCTTCAAGACTACCAGCAGATGTTCCTGAACCGTTACTCACTTTTTTAGACTTAGCTCTTTGTTTGTTATTAATAGAACCAGCCTGTACACCCGGTGCAAGCGCTTTATCCTTGGTTATTTTACGTCCTGCTCCACTAATAATAGCTGATAGCGTATCAGCTAATTCTTCTGCATCAACATGTTTGACAGAATAAACAATAATTCCATTACTACTAGCGGTATTGGTTTTATCTAAACGAGTAATCCATTTCTCTACAATTTTTAAATAATCAACCTGAGGTGTAATTGCCATTACTGCATTTAACCGTTCAATAGCAATAAAGCGTAACAAGCCATTTAAAGGTGCTTGTTCACTGGTATCTAGCATTAAATTTAATTCTTCAATCACCGTTTCTGCAGTCGCTTTTTGAAGAGGAAACAACCCAAATGACATCCCCTCCATGACATTAACATCAAAGGTATTAATCATTTTAACCGCTTGTTTTAGCTCTTGACCCTGACCAGCAATCACCATCACATTACGGCTTTTATCTAAACTTAATATTGCGGTGTCTGACAAAACTCCTTTTAATACTTCTGCCATATCTATGACACTGACATATTCAAGAGGAATGACTAAAACCTGATGTCCTGCAGGTAAGTTATTAATATTTTTAGCTGAAGTAACTGTAGAAAAAACATTTGCTGTTTGAGCTGGTTCAATATGATAAATATTATTATTTTTAATTAATACTGCTCCATTCATCTTTAACAACATTTCCAAAGTTGATAAAACCTCTGATTTAGCAATAGCTTGGGTAGTTTTTATGGTAATGCTACCGCGAACATTAGGGCTAATGACATAATTAACCTTAAGAATTTCACCTAAAATAACTTTAGCAACTTCTTCTATTTCAGCATTAGTAAAGTTTAAATTATATTTTCCTGTTCTAGATTTAGTTTTCGGCTTTTTAGTTAAAACTTTATCAGATATAAAAGTACCCGTTCCTGGATAAATATCTGCTTGAGGAATCTCTTCTTCAACGGCTAACACTTCTTTGTCATCTTTTTTAGTCGCCGTATCAAGTTTGGTTTTATGCACTTGTAGAGGCAGGCTATCCAAAGGTATTTTTTTACCAACATCAGGCCCTAAAAACTCACATCCTGATAATAGTAGTATTACCAGTAAGATTATATTTTTACCGTGAATAGTCTTCGATTTAGTCATTAAATTTCTTATCGGGTTAATTTCAAGCTGCATAGGAGGTAATGCCGATTCTACACCGCAGTTTTTACAAAAGATAGCGTAGTATTATTGTTTAATTATTTGAATACGCGCAAATTTTCGTTTACCTACTTGATAAACATGCTGACTATTAACAGCAATTAGTAGTTTTGGGTCTGATACCTTTTCACCTTCAATTTTTACCGCGCCTTGCTTAATCATTCGCATTCCTTCAGAAGTTCCTTTTACCAGTCCAGCTTGTTTTAAAATATTAGCAATAGCAAGGGTTTCAGTTTCTATTTTAATCGTCACCTCATCCATTTCATCAGGGATTGCACCGCGTTGAAAACGCGCCTCAAAATTTTCCAACGCTGTTTCAGCAGCAACACGATCATGAAACCGTTCAATAATTTCTTGCGCTAATAAAACTTTATAAGTTCGGGGATTTGCCCCTTGTTCACAGTCTATTTTCCATTGGTTAATTTCAGAAAGAGATCTAAAACTTAATAATTCAAAATAACGCCACATTAACTCATCAGAGATCGACATAATTTTACCAAACATGTCGTCACTCGGCTCTGATATACCAATATAATTATTTAAGGATTTAGACATTTTTTGCATGCCATCTAAACCCTCTAAAATAGGCATCGTTATAACAACTTGAGGTTTTTGACCGTAAACAGTTTGTAATTGTCGACCCACTAATAAATTAAACTTTTGATCTGTCCCGCCTATTTCTACATCAGCTTCCATTGCTACGGAATCATAACCTTGTATTAAAGGGTACAAAAATTCATGAATAGCAATAGGTTTTCCATTTTTAAAGCGTTTATTAAAATCATCACGTTCTAGCATTCTTGCTACCGTATGCTTTGCTGCTAACTGAATTAAATCAGCCGAAGCCATTTTACTCATCCAAGTAGAATTAAATAACACTTCAGTTTTATCAGGGTCTAAAATTTTAAAAACCTGCTCCTGATAACTTTTAGCATTCTCCAATACCGCTTCACGGGTTAAAGGTTTACGCGTAACATTTTTACCTGTCGGATCGCCAATCATGCCAGTAAAGTCACCAATTAAAAATAAAATATGATGTCCTAGTTCTTGAAATTGTTTCAATTTATTAATTAAAACCGTATGCCCTAAATGTAAATCTGGGGCAGTAGGGTCAAAACCTGCCTTAATTCTTAAAGGTCGATTAAGTTGCAATTTTTCAATTAATTCCTTTTCAACTAAAACTTCATCCGTCCCTCTACTCAAGGTTTCCAGAACATTTTCTTGCATTATTTTCTCTGATAAATTAATGATTAATAATGATATTATAGAGTGAGTTACTATTAATTGCTGGGAAAATAATGTGTTAATAGATTATAATTCAATAAGGCTGGGCAATTTGTTTTATTTTTATCTTAAGCCTAATTTTTTAACTACCTAAAAAAATAATCGTGAAAAATAGACTGTATCAATCTTTATTTTTAGGAATTACTTCCGCAATCGCAGCCAGTGCTAGTTATGCCCTGATTACGCCACAAAATGAGACACAGGCTAGTATGGAAAACTTGGCTATTACCCCTGTTTCTACCCCTTCAATTTACGAAATAACTGCAAATTTTTTAGGACAAACCGCAGAATTAGAACAACCAATAAAACCTCGAAATATTGAGCATAAAATTAGAGCAAATGAATCACTTTCATCTATTTTCCCTCTCTACAATATTAATAGTAAAATACTTAAAAAAATTACTACGGCTAATGCTATTGGGGCAAAATTTGCTAATTTAACCGTCAATAATATTTTAATCATTGAGCTTGATGATGATTATCAACTTCAACGCTTAATTTACAAAAAAGATATTGTAAACACACTAGTTGCTACTCGTAATGGTGATGATTTTGATGTTCGTATGGATAAAAAACAGCTAGATAATCATGAAAGGTTAGCACAAGGAATAATTAATTCTAGCCTTTCAGCAGATGGTATTAAAGCTGGGTTATCAGCAAACATTATTAATCAGCTTGCTGATAAAATTTTTGCATGGGATATAGATTTTAATAAAGACTTGAAACCGAATGATAAATTTACAGTCATCTACGAAGAAATTCTTGTTGAAGGTGAACGCCTAAAAACAGGTGAAGTTTTAGCCGCAGAATTTGTTATTAATGGCAAATCATATTCGGCTATTCGTTATAAAGATAAAGAAGGTAATATTGAATATTATTCTCCTCAGGGTAAAAATGTTGTCCGTAAAGTCCGTAAAACTTTTTTACGTAGCCCCATTGAATTCGCTCGTATCAGCTCACGTTTTAACTTGCATAGAAAACACCCTGTTTTAAATCGTATTCGTGCTCATAAAGGCGTTGATTATGCTGCAAGAAGCGGCACACCAATAAAAACTACTGGTGATGGAAAAATCATCTTTAGAGGTCGTAAAGGTGGGTATGGTAATGTAGTGATTGTTCAGCATAATAAGAAATATAAATCTCTTTATGCTCACATGTCTAAATTTAATGGAAAATACAAATTAGGGAGTAAAATTAAGCAGGGTGCTGTTATTGGCTATGTTGGAAAAACAGGTTTGGCAACAGGGAATCATTTACATTATGAATTTTTAGTTAACGGTATTCACAAAAATCCATTGACCGTCAAAATACCACATACAAAAATTAAAATTAACAAAACATTCTTGGCACGTTTTAAAAAGCAAACACAACCTTATGTCGACCAACTTAACCGTGCAACCACTGAAACAGCGGCGATTAAAGTGGATAAATTATTTTCTAAAAAAATTAAAAAACTTTAGAAATATTTAATGCAGGAATTATACATTGGACTTATGTCTGGAACTAGCGTTGATGGTATTGATGCAGCACTAGTTGACTTTAGTGGTCAAAAACCTAAGCTAATTGGCTTCGAATATCTTCCTTTTATCAAGGAAGTTAAAACTAAGATTGAAACGTTGAGTTTAAATCAAGCGTTATTTTTAAAAGATTATGGAGAGCTAGATTGTAAACTAGGTCATTTGTTTGCCCAAGCAGTTAATAATCTGCTAGATAAGGTAAATATCCCACATTCTGCTATCACAGCCATTGGTAGTCATGGGCAAACGCTATTTCATGCACCCAATGAGCAATGGCCTTTTTCATTGCAAATCGGTGATCCAAATGTCATTGCTGAAAAAACCAAAATCACCACTGTTGCTGATTTTCGTCGTCGAGACATAGCTGCTAAAGGGCAAGGCGCGCCACTTGCTCCTGCTTTTCATCAGGCAGTTTTTAAAACAAATAAGCGAAAAATTTGTGTAGCTAATATAGGAGGTATTGCTAATATTAGTATTATTTCTGATGATAAATTAATTGCTTTTGATACGGGTACAGGCAATACATTAATGGATTATTGGTGTCAAAAGCATTTAAATAAGGCTTATGATGATAAAGGAGAGTGGGCAAAAAGTGGTAAAGTCATTCCAAAATTACTGGAAAGATTTAAACAAGCGGGTTATTTTAAACTTGCGCCACCAAAAAGTACAGGAAAAGAATATTTCTCAAGTCATTGGTTAATGCAACATTTAGTCACCTATTCACAATCTAACCCAAATGACATTCAGGCAACCCTTTGTCAATTTACAGCTGATAGCATCATTGATGGAATACAAGAGCATACAGCCGATATTGATGAATTATTAATTTGTGGTGGTGGTGTGCATAATCATCATTTACTGGCTTTATTAGCGACGCGAAATTATAAGGTTAACTCTACTGAAACACGAGGTATTCATCCAGACCATGTAGAAGCAATGGCGTTTGCATGGCTGGCTAAAAAATCCATAAATCATTTACCAGGTAATCTTATTGAGGTAACAGGGGCGAATTCACTCGTGATTTTAGGAGCAGTTTATTCCTATAGTTAAATATTTCCTATCCTTTCCGCTAATTTAGCAAGAATAGACGAAAAGTTATTAATTTAAGCTAGCAAAGCATAAAATGTTTTGAATTTTTTAAGCCTATCTGCAAGACCATTAGTTCCTCCATTAACTCTTTTTGTAATTGTAGTTACCACAGAATCACTAGACCCATGATCTGCTTTAGCATTTAACGAATTACTATCCCAAAACCAAGCTGCTGAAAGCAGTGCATATTTAGATTCAACCAGCTCAGGATTACTTACAACATCATCTTCAACCGTTTTATTGAAAGAGCTATAATTTGATTTTCCTGTTAATTGAATATAACCACGACCACGATATTTATAACCCTCTTTACTCGCCTCATCACCATTACCCATCCGATTAGCATAAACACGCGCGGCAATTTTTTCAGGTTGACGTGCATAACTATCGGCTAGTGATCCATGAAAGTATTTTCCAAAAATCCCTTTTAAGCCTTTGGCTGAATAATTTAAGTTCTCATGAGTCGCTGTAAAGTCAGCACTTTCATGAGCGCATTGGGCTAAAAAATGGGCAAGACGTAAAGGGGTGTTAATTTGAAATTTTTCAGCACATTCTGCAATTTGGGTAACAGCTTCATAAGGTATTGTATTAACTAAGTTATTTAATTTTAATTCACCGACATTAGCAATAGGATCTCTCGGTTCTGCATATAACATTCGTAAAGAATTAGTTCCCACTAAACCATCGGCATCTAAACCATTCGCCTTTTGCCATTTTTTTACAGCTTCTTTAGTACCTGAACCAAATATCCCATCTGCTGGAAGAAGGTTCAGCTTTAACTGAATTTTTTTTACATCATCGCCTTTTGAGCCAACTTTTAATAGCATTATATTCTCTCTTTATTAATTAATTTTAAAATAGGAATTATTTAACATACTAACCTTATAAAATATTATTCCTTAGACACACAATTATTAAACTAAAGTATTAATAAATTAATAATCTCCTAACCGTTAGATAATTATATTAAACTATAAATTATATTTTGTGTCAATAAGTAATCACTTATTGGTGATAGTAAAAAATAATTGAGAAACATGATGGATGTTTATTTTTTAAGAATTATTTTTTATATTTTATAGGCGTTGTGTCATTTCTCAGAGATTGCCCCTCTTTAGAAAAATTAGCAATCAATCTATCCATCTGAGAAAATAAAACCTCAACATTATACCCTGCTAAAAAAGCAATGGACAATGATGACAAATTAGATATACCAACTTCTGATGGGATTAAAAACCAACCAACTGTCATACCAGCTAAAGAACCTAATGATAGGCGGATTCGGTATTTTATTTCAGAGCTTTTAGTATAAATTGACTGTTTTATTTCTGCGGAAATAACTCTTAATACATAAATGATAGAACCAAGTAAACCATAAAGTAGCGGTAAAAAGTATAGGTTTAATGACATTAATACATATTCTGCTGTTTCTAATTCTACATATAAATGTTGCTTTGCTTTTTCTTTCTCTGCCAATAATAAAGTGGTAGAAATTGAATCTTTTATATTATGAATATCTGTTTCTATTTTAATGAAATTTAGATTGGGATCATTGTTTTCTTGCCTAAGAAGGTCTTCTTTTTTATCTAATATATTATTTAAAGCTTCCAGTTGTTGAGTTGATTTATAGTAATCATAAAATGTTGATCTTGTATAATATTCATCATCAGAATCATCAATAAATAATGCGGTTTTCCATATATTATTCCAGAACAATAAGGTTGCATAATTAGCATTGAGACGTTGATTAATATCAGCATAATCTAAAATAAAATTATTAATTTCCACTTTTTTAGTTAAATCATCATCTGTTTTGTCGTTTTCTAAATTGGTATGTAAACTACCAACATCAACACCTTTCAAAGACAAAGATTTCGCTATTTCTGTACGTTTTTCAAGAAAGTCTTTTAAATTTGTGGAAACATGATTACCCATAATCCAAAAAACTTGCGTTGCTAGTAATATACATAAGGTAATCACTGAGTAATATCGGTAATATTGTACGGCACTATGAGCATTACTATGTTTGAATTTTCCTTTATCATCAAAATAGCCTTTTTTAGCTTTTAGGCTTTCTACAGTAACAGGATAGACTTTATCTGAAAGTTGTTGATAACTTCCCCAAAATTCCATTTCAATTTCAGGATTCCATTCTTTTTTTTGTAAACAAAACTTAGCTTTAATTATGGAATCAATGGTTTCTTTAGAAAGTGATACGCCTGATTTAGCAACATAGGCAAGTAAAACTTGAGCATCATGTACTATTTTTTCTATATCCTCAGTAATAAATAAATTATATATGAGCTTTTCTGGTTGTCGTTTTTTCAGTGGTTCTTCTTGCATTTAGTTACTCCAAAATTAAATAAGTGGACAAAATAATACTAATGAAATGACATCATTCATTACTAGGTTTACAGTTTAATTAGGAATAGTCCCATTATATTAGCTATAATTCTGGCTCTGTTCCAACAATAATTACCCCTTGTTTATCAAAAGCAGATTTCCCATGCGTACTTAAACTCTTTAGTCTTAATTTTTGTTTACATATATTTTCGACACGTTCTATAGAATGATATTTATCAATACCAGCAACAACACGAGAAGAATCAATACATGATCCATAATAATCATAGCCAAAGGAAATAAACCATCCGTATTCAAACATGGTTTCAGGTCTCGCTTTTTCAAGGCAATTTAACCATAAAGTACGGGCTTGATTTTCCTTTTTTTGTAGGGTATAGATATGAGCTAAAAAACAATAGGCCATTCCAGAACCAAAATGTGGAACAGTAAGTAATTCATCTATACGAATTGCCTCTAATAAATATTCTTGAGCAACCTTGTATTTTTTTTGTTCTGAACTTGCCCACCCAATGTTACGATAAATTTGATAGCTAAATTTTTTCTTTTTTTGAAAATTTATATTATTTTCAACAATGTAATCAAGGCGTTGAAAAGCCAGCAGGGAAACTACTTGCGCCTTAATAGGATTTGCTTTTCCTAGTTCTGGATCAATTGAATTAATCATTGTACGACCTAAGCTGACAAGAGCTACAATACTACCATTTTGAGATGCAATTGAATATTGTTCGCTTGCTTTATTAAGTTTCCCCATTGATTCATATACTTGACCTAAACGGTTATTAAGACCCATTCTATTTGGGTTTATTTTTAATGCACGTAAATATTCCAATTCAGCATTATTTAACTCACCTTTTTCATAATATTGATAACCTCTTTCATAATAATAATCAGCTAAAATACTGTGCGAATAAAATACACTTGTAAATAAAACTAAGCTAATGATGAATGTCACTTCACTATGAAATCGTGGAGGAATAGATAGTCTATTAAGTAACACTTGTGCTTTTAATCGACCCTTTTCAGTCAATGCCCCTTGACTAATAACTGCGAGTCCTCCTACTTGCGCAATACTAGAAAAAGTTGCGATAATACTTAAATCACCTATTGAGAGTGCATTGATGATATTAATCGTAAAACTTGCGGTAAAGGATATTATTATTAGGGTAAGAAGATTCCAAACCCAATCGTAGCGAACCCATTTATCAATTTTAGCTGGGGACTGAAGATACCACCACCATTTAGTTTTAGGTGGATGGAAACGTGAACGCCATTTATCTAAAGAAATTTGTTCGGTAATTAAATATTGATGTTTTTTTAATGAATTATCCAAACTTTCAATATGTTTATCTATTGTTAGAATATCAACTAAGGTTTTATCATTATATAATTCTTTATTACTAAGTAATTCATAAATATTATCCCTAATAATAAGAATATTAAAAGCATCTTCTTGATTAAAAGTATACTTTTTTTGATTAAATCGTTTTAAATAATCTTCATATTCAACAGTGCTTTTAGTTAAATTTTCTAAAATATAAATTGAATTCATAACTGTTATTTAAATTTTATAAAACTTTCATTATATCATTAGTTTTTGGTCAAAAGTAAGGAAGATTAAAGTGAATATTGTTTAGTCTAAAGGTAAATCACTCTTTAATGTTCTGTATAGATAACGAATCAGTTTATTTACACCATCATTGGTTTTATCATCAAAGCTTATTTCATCGCCATCATCAAGTAAATCTATTTGGAACTGTTCTAATTTTTCAGCACTAATGTTTACGCCTTGCTTATTTTTAGTTAAGGTGATTTTATAAGGAGCTTCTTCATAATCATCTTTAAATAAAAAAAAGGTGAGATTATCAAGGAATTCAGACTCTTTATTTTGAGTATTATCAGGGTCATAATTAATAAAATAATCGCCTGTTTCTCGATTACGGTCACTAATTTCAATGCGATTAAATTCTAATGCTGTTTCTAAAGTTGTCCACGCCTGATCGAAAGGTTGTTTTAAGTTTAAATGAGTCGCATCTATCAATATAACCGCATCATTTAATCCCGTATCGGGGTTAGTCTCATTCACTGCTGGTGCATTAATAATCTTTGTGATCGCTAATGTTGGTGGTTTTTCTAATGAGCTATTATCTTGATATTTTCTATTTTTACCACAGGCAACGATAAATAATAAAATAATAACTACCCCTATAGATTTAAACACAATCGACATATTCATAATTTTCTCTTAAAATTGCTCACAAAATAAGCGTCTATGTTTAAGAACAGGAAAGTTAGCACGAACTTTTTCTAATCGTTGATTATCAATCTCGGCACAAACAACCCCAGCTCCTGTTTTCTTACAATCTAAAATCACCCCCCAAGGATCAATAATCATACTATGTCCAAAGGTTTTACGACCATTAACATGGAATCCTCCTTGATTTGGAGCAATAAGGTAACATAAATTCTCAATGGCACGAGCGCGTAATAATACTTCCCAATGAGCCGCGCCAGTTTCATAGGTAAAAGCAGAAGGTGTAATGATAATCTCTGCTCCTTTACGAACTAATTGACGAAAGAATTCAGGAAAACGTAAGTCATAACAAATAGCCAGTCCAATTTTTCCAAAAGGCGTATCTATTATTACCGAATCAGTCCCAGCTTCAATAGAGTTAGATTCAAAATATTTTTCATTTGTATCGGGAACATTCACATCAAATAAATGAACTTTATCATAACGTGCGACACGTTCACCTTGGTCATTATAAACTAGACAAGCAGCTCTAATTTTATTTTCATCACTGGCTAATAATGGAATAGTTCCACCAACAATCCAAACCCCATGTTTTTTTGCTAAATTAGCTAAAAAGTCTTGAATTACACCTTTTCCATCTATTTCTTTTTCTTTGACTTTATCAAATTCATTCATTCCCATAATGGCAAAATTTTCTGGTAATGCGACTAATTTCGCTCCTTGATTAACAGCTTTGGCAATTAACTTTGCAGCTTCTAAAAGATTTGCTCCAACATTAGGACTAGATGCCATTTGTATGGCCGCACATTTATTCATTCTTTATTTCATCCTGTTATTTTTATTGATTAATCTACAATCCACGAGAAATCAGTTAATCCACGTCCTATTTTAGGTAGCAGTCCATCCTGTTCATGTAAAGGAGTTACCGTAAGTTTGTCCCAATTACCTTGTAACAGGTATTTTGTTCGTAAATAAAAGCCCTCCTCATATTCACCTGTTAATATTTGTGCAATTATAGTTGCTATGCTACCAACAATTGTACCAGCAATAGGCAATGCTGCTGAACTTTTAGGAATCACCGATATTTCTTTTTTTAACGAGTGCTGACCAAGATTAATTTCACCTTTTAAACTAATTTTTGCAGGAATAGCATCAACAATGAGATCGTCACTATAAGCCATTCCATTTTGCAAATTATAATGTCCTTTAATGGTATTAAATGTTAACCCTTCTTGATAAACATCGCTAAAATCTAATTTTAGACGTTTAATCCATTGTGCCGTTGCTAAAACACCGAGTAATCTTCCAAAACCAGGCTCTATACTGGAAATACGGCCTTCATTGAGATCTAATTCTATTTCACCATTTAAAGTTGCCAGTGAAAATTGATAGGGGGCTGCTGGCCAATTTAAGTCTAATTTAATTATCGCACTAGTTTCTTTTAAGTCATCACTGAAATTTAATTTTTTTAAAAGATTGCCAAATTCTTGGGCTTCTAATTGCCCTTGTAAGTGTGTTAATGACTGTTGATGTTGTTTATTCCAATGAGCGGTTAATGAAAGTTTATATTGCTCACCAACGAGATTAATCGCATCAAAAAACACCCCCTCTCCATCACGTTTACTATTTAAATTAAATATTCCTAAATTAACCCCACGCCAGATAAGTTGCTGACTAAAAATATCAATCAACGGTAGTTTCTCTGATGATTTTAAACTTTTATTTTGATAATTAAATTTAAGTTTTACTAATTCAGAAAGATTTATCATCTCCATATTTAAGTAATATTTTCCTTTGCTCGTATTTATGGGTAAATGTATAATTCCTGTTGCAAAAGTGCTATTTATCGTACCAGACCAGTTATTATTTCCACGGCTTAAGGTTAATTTAAACGCCCCTAAATCTTCATTATCCCAATTAAAAGCTGGAGTTTCTATATTAATTTTAGTTAACAATGTGGAGCTTGAATTTTTAGATTCATTGTCAATTAAAGCTAACCAAGGTAAAGGTGAAAAACTAGGCTGATTTATCCAAATATTAACGCCTTTCTGGGTAGGGTGTTTAATATTTCCTATCCCTAATAATACGTTAGCAGAATGTAATTTTTTACGCTGTTTATCAAAGTTTAATTTAACCATTAAGTTTTTATTATAAACGATATTTATGGGTATTAATGGTCGTGAATCCAGACTTAATTCTAATAAAAATGGTTTTTCTTCTTCAGGGTTTTTCCCTAAATTTTTAGGCAAATCTAAACTCAAACCCACTAAATCTGAGTTTAATTGAAGTTTAGTATTTTTCTTATCATCAGAAAAAAAAGTAAACTGTAATTTATAATCACTATACCCTGTTGCAAATGTTAAGTTAGGCATCCCAAAATGTTGTTTTAATCGCTTAATATCAATATTACCCTTAATAATTGTATTAACAGCTTTTGCGCTGTCTTTAATATTAATATTAATCGCTGAACCTAATGCTATCGCTCGTAATTTACGCGTATAAAAATGTTGCTCATCAAAATTTAAAAAGCCTTTAATATTATTAACAGGCAAATTAATCTCTTTTACATTAACAGAAGCTTGATTAAATTCAACATGACCGCTAACTTTTTCCGTCACCTGATCGGTTAAAGGAATTTTTAAATCGACCTTAATAGTATGATTACCTTTAATGCTAAGTTGATCTAAAATTTCTTTAACAGGTAAATCTAAAGGTGTTTGCTGTAACCAATTAAGACTATCTATAATTTTACCTTTCGCATTGACTGTTGCTAATAAATAATCACTTTTACCCAAAAATGGAATTTTAGCTAAAACCTTATTAAGAATAATATCCCCAGCTTTAGCGTGGTTAATATTAACTTCTAAACTTTCATTTAAAAACATAACCTCGGCTTTAATTCCCGTGAAATTAGGCCAGTGTTTAGCATAAGCTAGCTCAAGATTCTGAGTTGCAAATAACACTTGAAATACCCCTTGATTTTTATTAAAAGGATAATCACTTAAATTACCATAAAATAAAAGGTCGCCACGTTTTATTGAACCGCTAACAAATGCTTTATTCATCCAAGTAAGCGTCTCTTGCTGAATTGCATAAATAGGAAGATAACGTTTTAATTGACTAACTTTATTAATATTATAAAAAGCGGTTTGTAAATCTATAAAAATTGGTTCTTGATTTTTAGGAATTTTAATGACAAATTTATTTTCACTTTGTAGATAAGGCGTATCTAAATGTAAATTATCGGTGTTTATTACCCAATTATGCTCTGCTTGTTGCCAACTTATATCCCCCATTAATTTGCTGATTTTTAATGTTTTTCTAAAGAATTTTTTAGTTGTTAGACCTATATTATGGCTGTTGAATCGTAGTGTTCCTTGTTTTTCAGTTCCTTGAATAGAACCTTCTAAGTTTGATAATTTTTTAAAACCAGAAATACCTTTAATGATTAATTGTTTAAAATTAGCTTTTAAACCATAGCGCTGATGATTGAAATCAACAAATAATAAACCCTCAGATAAAATACCATCTAAGCTTATATTTTTTATTGGAATTATTCCATTAGTTATTAAAGGGGTAAAAAATTGATTTAAACGACTTAAGAGCTTTAAATCAATTTGGGTTATATTTACTGCTAACTGAGAGTTAGTTTTACCTTTAAAGCCTAATGAAAATTTGGAAGTTTTAGCTTTTTTTAGAGTATTGGTGGTGACTAGGTTTTCCACATCTAAACGCCAATTATTTGCTTGAGTAACCCAATTAAATCGCCCTTTAAGTAAATGGAAGTTTAATTTTTTAGCATCATCTCGCTGTAAACTTAATTTTTTAGCATTAATATTGCCACTTAAATTGGTTAATATAGAATTTTGAATTTCCCCCCAAACTTTAAAATCACCACGACCTTGTGTTAATTTTAATTTTAATGGCAGTTGACCTGTTAACAGTTTTGCAACTTGTATATTTTTACCTTCAATAAACACCTGTCCATTAAGGTTAGCAGGTTTAAACATATCTCCTTGTATATCAACATAAACACGTAATTTTTCACCATAAACTGAAGGTAGTTGACTTAAAAAATGAATTTGATGTCGGTTTTGGTTAATATCATTTTTAATCACTAAATCTACTTGTTTAAAGCTAACCTTTTTTCCATGTCTTTTTTTGTCTAACCAGCTTATTTCACTGTTTAATAATTGATATTGCTTTCCTTGCAATAACCATAAAGGTTGCCCATCACCTGCTTTTAAACCAACCAGTGTAAAACTACCATCATCTTCGCGAATAATTGATAATTTCGCACCGATTAAACTAACATCAATAGCGGCTAATAATTTCCCTGTTAAAACCATCTCAATTAAATCAATGCCTAAATGAACCTCTTTAAGACTGATGCTGACTTGTTGATTTTTTGTATCCATCAGTGAAATATTTTTTAAAATAATCTCAGGATATAACCGATACATTTTTGTTGATAAATGTTCTATAGTGACAGGTGCTTCGGCAAGTTCTGAAAGTTTAACTTCTAATTCGTTTTTATAAAGGTCGAGACAAAACACAAAAAGACGTATTACCGTTAACACAATGGCTATGACAATGAAGCTAACTAAGAAAAAATAGCGGATAAGGTGGATTAGGTGGATTAGTTTCAGAATCACTTATTATCTATAACAACACAACATCATATTGTTCTTGATTATATTCGGCTTCTGCACGAAATTTAATGTTAACATCTAAAAAAAGTTCTAATTCAGATAACATATCTGCCGCTTCATCTAACAAAGCCTCAACTACTTCATTTGATGCTAAAACCAGTAACTTGTGAACATTGTATTGGCGAACTTCACGAATAATTTCTCTAAAAATTTCAAGACAGATAGATTCTGCTGTTTTCAATACTCCACGTCCCTCACAAACCGAACAAGGTTCACATAAAATATGCTCTAAACTTTCTCGTGTGCGTTTACGAGTCATTTCTACCAAACCTAAAGCAGAAACTACGGTAATATGGGTTTTAGCGTGATCCTTTTCCAAATAACGTTCTAATGCTTGTAAAACTTGCCGTTTATGTGCCGTACTTTGCATATCAATAAAATCAATAATAATAATTCCACCGAGATTTCGCAGTCTAAGTTGCCTAGCAAGTGTTTGAGTGGCTTCAAGGTTGGTTTTAAAAATAGTTTCTTCTAAATTTCGTCCACCCACATAAGCCCCAGTATTAACATCAATAGTCGTCATAGCTTCAGTTTGATCGAAAACTAAATATCCCCCTGATTTTAATCCAACATTTCTACCTAAAGCTTTTTTAATTTCACCTTCAACATTATAAATATCAAAAACGGGACATTCACCTGAGTAATGTTCAATAATAGGGACAATTTCAGGGACAAATGTTTTTGCAAATTCGCTAACTCGGATAAAGGTTTCACGTGAATCTATACGTATGCGTTCGATACTTTCATGATAAAAATCTCTAATAATACGCTCACTGAGAGGAAAATCTTCATGAACTAAGCTTTTAGGCGCGGCCTTCTCAATCTTTTCTAAGATAGATTCCCATAATTTTATTAAAAATTTCATATCCGCAAATAAAATGGACTCTTCTATGCATTCTGCAGCCGTTCGGGCTATAAATCCTCCACAATTATTTTTTTGTTGAAACGCACTACTACAGGCTTTTAATCGGGATCTTTCTTCTTGGCATTCAATCCTCTGCGAAACCCCTGTGGCCTTACTGTAGGGCATATAAACTTGAAAACGTGATGGAATCGAAATTTCAGTGGTTAATCTCGCACCTTTAGAGCCTAAAGGATCTTTAGTAACCTGAACAATAAGCGCTTGTTTATCGTGTAAATATTGCTCTATATTCTCACAACCTTTTTCTTTTGCCTTAAAATCAGATAAATGTAAGAAAGCAGCTTTAGGTAAACCGATGTCGATAAAAGCAGCCTGCATTCCTGGTAATACTCGACAAACCTCACCTTTGTAAATATTACCGACTAAGCCACGTTGTAAAATTCGTTCTATGACTAATTCCTGTAAAATCCCATTTTCTATGAGCGCGACCCGTGTTTCAGGTGGGGTAACATTAATTAATATTTCTTCACTCATGGATGACTTTTATTCCCTGTTTAGTTAAAAGTTCGGCGGTTTCAAAAAGCGGCAAACCCATTACTGCTGAAAAACTACCTTTAATTGATTCAATAAAAATACTCCCTAACCCTTGAATAGCATACCCACCAGCTTTATCATAAGGTTCTAGGGTTCTCCAATAAGCTGCAATTTCAACCGGTTGAATTACTCTAAAAGTAACTTCGGTAATATTAACCCGTTGCCAATGTTGTTTGCCTCTAAATGAGATTGCACTATAAACCTGATGAGTTGTTCCAGATAAACTACTTAACATTTGTGCAGCATGATCTTGGTTTTCAGGTTTTCCCATAATCTGATTATTTAAAATAACTGCGGTATCTGCGGCTAATATAGGCAATCCTGAGTTCTTTAAGTTAGTCGATGCAGCTGATTTTTCAGCAGCAACACGTTGTACATAATCAACAGCTAACTCATTTTGAAAAGGGGTTTCATCAATATCAACATGACATACTTCATAATTGACCCCTAATTGGGTTAATAGTTCGGCGCGTCTAGGTGAACTTGAGGCTAAAATAATTTGTGCAGTCATAATTAGCGATGATAAGGGTAATTTTGCAATAAACTCCAGCTACGATAAATTTGTTCAGCAACCAAAACACGAACTATCGGATGTGGAAAGGTTAAATTAGACAAACTCCATGATTGTTGAGCGCGAATCTTCACCTCATCAGCAAGACCTTCTGGCCCGCCGATTAATAAGGCTAGATTCTGTCCACTTGCCAACCAAGTTTTGAGATTACGTGATAATTCCACTGTTGACCAAGGCTTACCTTGACTATCAAGGCTAATAACCATAGATCTAGCAGGAATTGCTGCTAACATTTGTTCACCTTCACGGTTAATAATTCGCTGAATATCACTATTTTTACCACGTTTTCCAGCAGGAATTTCTTTTAAACATAATTCACAAGCTTTAGGTAATCGTTTTGCGTATTCAGCATAACCTTGCTCAACCCAATGCGGCATTTTTTTTCCTACAGAAATAAGTTGTATTTGCATGGTAGACAGAGAAGGAAGAAGGGTCTGATAAAATAAAAAAGGACACCTAGGTTTAGTTAAGTGTCCTTCTAATAATAGTTTAGCCGAATGTACTTTATTATCTAATCTATTAATATAAATAAATATTCTGCATCTTTAGTTTTATGCACTTTGAACCGCAATTTGATGACTTGAATGGCTGATATTATTCTGTTCATCAAAATAAACCAAGGTTGGCCTATACTCTGCAAGTTCTTGTTCATCAAAGCTTGCAAAAGCACAAATAATAATTAAATCACCAGGACAAGCACGACGAGCAGCCGCGCCATTGATTGAAAAAACCTTAGAATTTTCTTCTGCACGAATTGCATAAGTAGTAAACCGTTCACCGTTATTAATATTATAGATTTGAATTTGCTCGTATTCGTTAATGCCTGCAAAATCTAAAATCTTGGCATCAATTGCACACGACCCTTCATAATCTAATTCTGAATGAGTGACGGTTGCTCGGTGTAATTTTGCTTTAAGCATTGTGGTTTGCATAGTAAATAAACTTAAATACTTGTGAATTCTTAATTATCCCTTATTTTAAAATGACTATCAACTTTTATAGTTCATCTGTTGACAATCCAGTTTGTAAATTTACCGATTCACTCCGATTAATTCTAACTTCAGTTGGATAAGCAAATTCTAAGTTATTTTTTTGTAAAATAGCAGCAACTTTAAATAATATATCTTCTTTAACTGTTAACCATTCTTTCCAATTTACCGTTTTTGAAAAGCAATAAATTAAAATATCAATAGAGAAATCGTTGTATTTATCCATAAAAACTAACTGAGTATTTTTAATTCCTTGAGTATCTTCTTGTGAAGAAAATAGAAAACTCCGTTTTTTTTTACTTTGCATTGGAGATTTAGAATTAGCCACCCCCTCATGATTTTGTAACATTTCACGTATATCGTTTAGGGCTTGACGTATATCTTTCATGTCACTCTCATAAGTAATACCAATATACATTTTTATGCGTCTACCAACAGAACGTCTACTCCAATTTTTCACACTAGAAACAGAAACAAGAGCATTAGGGATGGTAATTAACGCATTATCAAAAGTTCTAATTGTTGTACTTCGCAATCCAATTTCTGCAACCGTACCTTCAGCATTATCAATTTTTACCCAATCTCCCATCCTGAAAATATTATCAAATAAAATCGTAATCCCACCGAATAAATTAGATAAAGTATCTTTAGCGGCTAAAGCAAAAGCTAAACCACCGATACCTAAGGTTGAAACAATGGCAATAATATTAATGCCAAAGTGTTTTAAACATAAGGCTACCACTATAATGAATATTAACCATTTGATAGCTTGCCTTCCTAGGTTAAACAATTCTTTTCTTAACTCTTTGTTAGCCTGACTAATTTTTCTAATATGTAACAATGCAACACTATCTAATAATTTAAAGAAAAACCAGGCATAAATAACAGAGTAGATAACAAAGGTAATATTTTCAATTAATAGTCTATAATCATTTTTATAGAAAAAAGCATAAGTTGCTAAATCTAACCCAAAAAATATCAATAAAACTCTTAAAGGTTTACGAATTTCATGATAAATTAATTCCTGATGATCTGCTCTAGGATCTAAAATATAAGTTTCAACAATACAACTTGTAAACTTAAATACAAACGGATGACAAAGATACACTAAGGAAACAATTATAATTGATAATAAAGTACCTCCCACATCAATTTTTAATGGTGATAATTTATAATTAATAGGAGTGATAATTTCAAAGTGATTGACATAAGTAATCATTGCATTTAGAGTAACTTTTTGTAACCAATGTCTTGTTGATATTGTCTCTGAATTATTAACTATATGACCTAAAACCCCCCTATAGGTATCGTTGACAATCTGAAACTCAATATAGTTTTCCTTAAGTTCCTTATAAATAATTGACGATTGAGACTCTGGTAGGATAATGAGTTTACGTTGTTCATCATTTTCAATAAGTGCTTGTTCGGCATATTTTACAATCTTTTCGGAGCTTTTATAATTACGTGTAGCTTCAATTAAATAAGCAATGAAATTATAAGTTTGTTGTTGTGCTTGATAAAACTTCCATTTAAATTCATCTCGTTGCACTGCCAATAGATTATTCTTTTCTTTATTTATATGAATACGATTTTTTAAAAAATTTATTCGTTTTTTATCAATATTTATAGGTAATTCTTCTACAGCAGTAGATTTTAACTGTAATATTAAATCATTTAATAATTGATTTTGTTGATTGAGTAAAGCATCAATTTTATTATCATTTCCGCGTATTAATAAAGATCTATTCAACTCATTAAGATGCTCTATTTTATTAATAATTGTTTGTGACTTTAATTTTGTTTCAGCATTAACTAAAAGACTAGATAATAGTATTAATAAAAAAATTAATCTTCGGATCATAAAATTAACACCTTGCTCTTTTTTCTGTATAATAGTTAGTTAGTTAACTAGGTTTAGAAACTAGCTACTTCTTAACTTCTTTGTAATTCTACTATAAAAAAGTATTTTCGTATTATTTTTAGCAATTCTAGGTAATTATTGCATTTCATTTGGTGAAAAAGTGGGTTGGGTCAGTCACTTTTTCTCTGATTAACCATCAAGTATAATATTTTTAATAAAAAATTAAAGATTAATATATTGTTGATTAGCTTAGATTCAAAAAATTGCCTTTTTGACCTTTATTTTTTAGCCCATTAAAAAACTATTAATAATCAAGTGGTTACAGTTCATGAAATTTTGGATGGTCAAACTGGAAAATTTAGTGTATACTCCTGTATTAGTTATCTTTTTTAGGATAACCGCCTAGTTCACTGCCGCACAGGCAGCTTAGAAGATCCTATAAAGTGACTTCGAATCATCAGGATTGTTCACTGCCGCACAGGCAGCTTAGAAGCAAAAGAGGATTAATAGATTCAGATATTCTAAGTTCACTGCCGCACAGGCAGCTTAGAAGTGCATATATTAAAAGGTTCAATCTAAATTCATGAATCAACAAAAACGACTCGCCATCTTTAAAGCCTTAGCCCTATATATCCCTGAACCTACCACAGAATTAAATTACAATAGCCATTTTGAATTATTAATTTCTGTAGTTTTATCCGCACAGGCAACCGATAAAAGTGTTAATAAAGCAACGGCTAAATTATTTGTTATCGCTAATACCCCTCAAGCTATTTATGATTTAGGCGTTGATGGATTGAAAATATATATCAAAAGCATTGGTTTATATAATACTAAAGCCGCAAATATCATCAAGCTCTGTCAACTATTATTAACTAAA
Source organism: Methylococcaceae bacterium (assembly GCA_030627205.1). GTDB lineage: Bacteria > Pseudomonadota > Gammaproteobacteria > Methylococcales > Methylomonadaceae > WTBX01. Next base: position 2,924 of record DAOUSN010000010.1, on the reverse strand, counting down.
CATAAGGGAGAAGTTCCAAGAACACGGGATGACTTGGAAGCTTTAGCTGGCGTAGGACGAAAAACTGCCAATGTTATTTTAAATACCGCTTTTGGAAAACCAACAATTGCTGTAGATACTCATATTTTTAGATTATCTAATCGAATTCCACTAGCAACAGGAAAAACAGTATTGGAAGTTGAAAAAAAATTAATAAAAACCGTTCCCAAAAGTTACAAACATGATGCACATCATTTATTGATTTTACATGGCCGCTATACTTGTATTGCTAGAAAACCACGCTGCCAAAGCTGTGTTATTACTGAATTATGTGAATATAAAGAAAAAATAATAAATTAGTATTAGTAATTAAAGCACTATATAAGGTACAATCCATTTGCGTACCTTAAAGGCTTGAGGTACGGTGTCAAGTAACAATAATAACAATAACTTGACTTATTAACCTTACATTTATGAGAGATATTTATTATGGAAAAATTAAAAGTTTCAATTATCAGTACTGCTATCATTTCTGCTTTTAGTGCTACAACAGCACAAGCTGATACAAATCCATTTTCAGTTACTGAGTTATCTGATGGTTACATGCAGCTTGCAGCCGTTGATACTAAAACAACCACACCTGCTAAAAATGAAAATAAAAATGCTAAATCTAAAAAAGTAGATGGATCTTGTGGTGAAGGCAAGTGCGGCAATATGATGAAAGATGGCAAAATGAAAAAAGGTCAAGAAGGAAAATGCGGCGACATGATGAAGGGCAAGGAAGGCAAATGTGGTATGAAAAAAAATTGCAAAGGAAAATCTAAAGATACGGAAGGTAAATGCGGTGAAGCCAAATGCGGCAGCATGATGAAAAATGGCAAAATGAAAAAAGGCCAAGAAGGAAAATGCGGCGAAATGATGAAAGGTAAAGAAGGCAAGTGTGGTATGGATAAAAAGAAAGTTGATAAAAAAGTTAATACGAAAGTTGATAAAAAAATTGATAAAAAGTAATCCCAACTAAATGGATAACTAATATTTAATCGTTAGTTTATCTTTATCCTAAGATAGCGACAGACAAATCATGCCTGTCGCTCTAATCAAAAAAGGCGTTCAAATGGACACAACACTCAATCTTGTTCAAGGTTCAGGTCTTGGTTTAAGACGTTCTTTCTTAACTGATATTATTGATAACCCTACATCAGATGTAGACTTTTATGAAATTGCCCCTGAAAACTGGATTCCTATTGGCGGTAAACTTGGGAAACAATTTCGTTCAATGACCGAACGTTATGATTTTATTTGTCATGGTTTATCACTGTCTATCGGTAGCACCGACCCATTAGATGAAGTTTTTATTCATCAACTTAAAGATTTTATGGGCGAACATCAAATAAAGTTTTACAGTGAACATTTAAGTTATTGTAGTTCACAAGGACATTTATATGATTTAATGCCTATTCCTTTTACTAGTGAAGCAGTGATTCATGTTGCTAACCGTATCAAACGTGTACAAGAAATTCTTGAGCAAAAAATAGCCATCGAAAATGTTTCTTATTATGCCGAACCAGGCAAAGAAATGAATGAAATTGATTTTTTTAATGCAGTTATCAATGAAGCTGATTGTGATATTTTACTAGATATTAATAATATCTACGTCAATAGTGTTAATCATGGTTATGATGCGGAAGAATTTTTAAAAGCTATTCCTACTAAACGTATTGCTTACGCACATATTGCAGGTCATTATGTAGAGGCTGATGACTTTCTAGTTGATACCCATGGCGCAACCATTATTGATCCAGTGTGGAAGTTATTAGGTAAAGCGTATGAACTCTATGGTGTTTTTCCTACACTTTTAGAGCGTGATTTTAATATTCCAAGCTTAGAAGAATTAGTGAAAGAAGTTAAAACCATTAAAACCATACAAAATTCGTGGAGTGTTGAGCATGAAAAATTGTCAGCCTAAACTATTACAAAATGTAGATTTTAAAGCCAAACAACTTGAATTTGTTGCTTATATTAAAGACCCTTTTAATAATCCTGTACCTGCAGATGTTAAACAACAACGGATGGATACTTATAGAGAACTTTTCTTTAATAATGTTTCAGGGTTTTTAAGTAACAACTTTCCTGTTTTAAAAAAAATTCTAAACGATGCTCAATGGTTTGAATTAGCACAAGATTTTTTTTCCCATCATTCCAGTGAATCGCCTTATTTTTCTGAAATTCCAGAAGAGTTTTTAGCCTACTTACAAAATGAACGTGATAATCCGAATGATTATCCATTTATGTTAGAATTAGCCCATTATGAATGGGTTGAAATGGCCTTGTCTATTTCTAAAGAATCATTACCTGCTTTTGTTGAACCGTGCGGTGATTTGTTACAGCAATCACTTAAAATATCACCTTTAGCATGGTCACTAGCTTACCAATATCCTGTTCAAAAAATATCACCTGACTTTTTACCCTCAGAAATACCTACACAAGCTAGTTATTTAATTGTTTATCGTGATTGGGATGATGAGGTTAATTTTATTCAAACCACTCCAGTTACTTTTAGATTATTTCAATTGCTAGAGGAAAATTCGGCTATTTCAGTTCAAACATGTCTACAACAAATTGCAGCAGAAATGAATCTAACTGATACCAACAGCTTAATTAATAATGGATTAGAAACAATCCAAAATTTGATAGCAAAGGGGGTGCTTTTTTCTATCAAATAATATTTAAATCTACCTAATTTAAAAAGATTATTTTTATATGGTTTCTGGAGCTTAAGTAGTGGTAACGAAAATAATTTTATTTATTTTGTTTATGCTATTTTACTTCTTTTTCTTAACGCCTTATATAAAATTTGGATATCCTATTTATGCTGAAATATTTCAAGAGGGCATGTTGTACGAAGGAGAAACTAGGTTTAAATATTTTTTAGAATATTTATTGTA
>DAOUSN010000076.1 GCA_030627205.1 Methylococcaceae bacterium | reverse complement strand
AGTAATACGAAAAAAGAAATGATTGAAAAAAGAGCTTTATATTTTGAGGTCGGGGCAAAAGAAGTTTGGTTATGCAGTGAACAAGGTGAAATGCAGTTTTTTAATTCTCAACATGAATTAGTTCACTCTGAATTAGTCCCTAAGTTTCCTTTGAAAATTGATGTATAAACGATGTCATATAGTGATTTTACGTTAAAAAAAATTAAGCAGGATTTGGGAATAAAAGTTATTGAAGATGAGGATTTATTTTCCCAAGTAGAGGCGGTTAAAATCAGTGATTATTTAACCTCAACTTTAAAATACAATCTCCCGCTTGCAATGGCTTTAGGGACAGAAAAAGCGCGTTCTGAGTTAGTAATTGCTAATGTTTTATTGGAAGTACGAAAAAAACTTGATAATAAAGTGAGTTTTTTTTCAGGAATTAATTTAGACGTGGATAAATCCAAAAGTCTCACTGGTTTTTGTGATTTTATTATGAGTCAATCGAGTGAACAGTTTTACATGAGTCGCCCTATTATTACCGTGGTTGAGGCAAAAAATGAGTCGATTAGTAGCGGCTTGGGTCAATGTATTGCAGAGATGTATGCTTCGAGTTTGTTTAATGATAACGAAGGAACGCATTTATCAGTTATTTATGGTGCGGTTACGACAGGAAGTACATGGCGGTTTTTGCGCTATGAAAATAAGAAGGCTTATATTGCTGATGTGACTAAAATTATGGGAATTTTAGTGTCGATGATGAAATAAGCTATCAAGACTTGATAAGTGCCGTTTTAGGTGAACATTTTTACAAGATTAAACCACTAGGTTAATATTATGAATCCACGAGTTAAATCCGTAAAACCTCTCTGTGATTACCAGTTACTCTTAGAGTTTACTAACGATGAAGTTGGAATTTATGATTGTAAACCTTTGCTTGATTGTGGTGTTTTTAAAGAATTACAAGATGTAAATTATTTTAAACAAGTCAGTATTGTTGGTGATACAGTTGCATGGATAAATGAACAAGATATTTGTCCTGATACGCTTTATTTGGAGTCTATTATGGTTGATGAAATAACGGCTATTTGGTATGAAACCATAGCTGATGTAAATAATGATGTTGACTTTTGTTCCTCTGAAGCAACATTAGTTTTTCTCTTTGGGTGCCGGCTAAAAAATAAATTCCAATCTAGGATAACAAAAATAGAACTTGAATATGCAATTTATGACACTAAAGTTTGGGGTAAAAACGCTCGATTAGACTTTTATGTTGAATTAGATTCTCAAAAAATTGGCTTTGAATTTAAATATAAAGGTAATCGTAATACAACAGATACGCACATTAATGCGATTCATGATTTAAAAAGATTATGTTGGCTCAAAACAAATCAAAAAATAGATAAAGGTTATTTTTTATATGCCACTGATATTAAAAGTGCCATAAATGAAAAATGTAGGGTAGGGAGAAAAAGAACAAAACATCTTGATTTTATTACACATAACTTAGCAAAATATAAAACATCAGCAACTTTTCCAGTAGGTAAAACGGGTTCTACAGCAAGTGAACAAGTAGTTAATGTGTTGCATGACATAATTTTTGATTGGAACGGGTGGAAACTTGATAACTCCAATGAACTTGTGCCTATTGATAAATACGCATGGTTAACCCCTATTATCATTTAGATATTAAAAACCTTAATGCCCAGAATAACCCACCTATCCCAATTAGATTTAAACCAAATCTATAGTTATGCCGATTATTTAACATGGCAATTAGATGAGATGGTTGAACTAATTAAAGGTAAAATTTCATTGATGTCACCTGCACCAAATTTAGGCCATCAACGAATTGAAAGAAATTTAATTATTGATATTGGCAGTTATCTACGCGGTAAAAAATGTCAACTTTTCCTTGCGCCTTTTGATGTTCGCCTATATGAACGTAAGAAATCCTTATTAGCCAGTCAAGATATTTATAGCGTCGTACAGCCTGATGTATGTGTTGTTTGTAATCCTGATTTTTTAGATAAACAGGGTTGTAACGGTGCGCCTGATTGGATTATTGAAATTCTATCTAAAGGCAATTCAAAAAAAGAAATGCAGGTAAAATTTGCACTTTATCAAGAAAGCGGTGTGCATGAATATTGGATTGTTTATCCGAATGATTTTGCGATTCATCAATTCATTTTAGATGAAAATAAAAACTACCAATTAAACGCTATGTTTACCGATGATGATGTTATAACACCCTCTTTGTTTCCTGATTTAAAACTTGATTTAACCCAAATTTTTGAATCATTTGATTAGGCTATTTAAAAATGAATTACTTAGATGAAATCCGTTGGACAAAAGAGGGCTTAGTGCCTGTCATTGCTCAACAAACTGGCACAGGTAGAGTGGTCATGTTCGCATGGATGAACCGAGAATCGTTAGCGTTAACGGTTGAAAAAGGTTATGCGGTTTATTGGTCTCGTTCACGCAATCGCTTATGGCGTAAAGGTGAGGAATCAGGGCATCAACAAAAAGTTATCAGTATTCAGCTTGATTGT
>DAOUSN010000025.1 GCA_030627205.1 Methylococcaceae bacterium | reverse complement strand
CGTTCTTCGTTCTGACATCATGCGTTCAATATAGGGTAAAAAATCTTGAGTGGTATTGATATTTTTAATGACTAATTCTGTATAGTGCGTTTGATTGCCTTTTAACTGTTTGCCGTATTTTATAATTTGAGAAAGTAACGGTTGTCCTGCTTGTTTTAAATCAATTAAATCAATATTTACAGATAAAAAGCTATTAAGTTGAATTATATAATCCAGTTTTTGCTTTGCACTAATATTACAACGTGAAGTCAATGTAATCGCTAAATCTAAATCACTTTTAGCGGTTTGCGTATTTTTTGCATAAGAGCCAAATAAAATAGCTGATTCAATATCATCGTTATTTTCTAACCATATTTGCAATGCTTTAACTTTTTCTAACTTTATCATTACGTGTCAGCACAATTCAAAAAAAGGGTTAATAATCGTTAATTGATTAATGACCTGTTTGTGCTGCATATCTTCACTATATAAAATCGAACAATTTGCATCTAATGCAGCAGTAATAATTAAAGAATCGTACCAAGAATATTGCCAGCGTTTTTTAATTTGCAATGCTTGGGAAAAAAACTCAATACTAGGATAAACTTCACATAGTGGAGTGAGAACATTTTTTAAATAGACTTCGCAATCTTGTAATGACAAAGGTTTTTTGAATTTAGAAGAGGCCACATTAAGAAACTCTTGTATCACCTGATAACTAATACACCCTTGACCTTTGATGGCATTGCTTATAAGATTTTTAGCGATAAGTTGTTTGTCTAAGCTCTTAATATCAAAAGAATAAACAATAATATTACTATCCAAAAAATATTTATCTCTCATTCATTTCGTCTCGTGTAAATTTTTGATCTGGATTTGCATAACTAAATGAATCCATAAGTTTTTCATAGTCAGAGACTTTTAAATCAATACTAATATAACGATTTAACCATTGACGAAATTGAGCGTTTAGGGTTGTATTTTCACGCAAAGCTTTTTTTCTAGCTTCACTAATTAAATTAATATCTGCACTTAGCGTAATATTTTTCAACATGTTAAAGACCTTGATTATGTCATTACAAGAGCATTCAAGTGTACACTAAAATAGTGTACACATTCAATCCAAGGTCGTTATCAACGATTTAAACAAAATAACCCTTAAACCGTAATTTTGCCTTCTGCAAACATCACCGCTGTTCCGCCTGTTCTCAAAGTCAACATTTCTCGCCCTTTATTATCCATTTCTAAATTCAACACACTACGGCGACTTTCTGCATCGCCTCTATCGACGGCAAAAACATGTGTGCCTTTTTGGGTAATATCAAACGAACATAAATACGCGGCAAAAGCGGGCATTGCTGTTCCAACAGGCGGATCATCATGAATGCCAATATTAGGCCCTAATAAACGAATATTAAAATCAGCATCATTAAACGGTGATTTAGGCGCGAATAATAAAATTTCAGAAGCCGCTGTTTGGGGGGCAATAGATTCACTCCACGCGCTATAACTAAACTTAGCGTGACGTACACTGTCATAATTCCATACAGGCACAATCAAATACGGAAAACCGCAAGAGACTAAACGCGCACTGTATTTTTTATGATCTAATTCAGACTGCTCTAAACCTAAAAAGCTAGACAATTCTTCATCTGTTGGCGCGAATCGGTCAACGCTCGAAGAAGATTGACGGCTAAACTGTACAAAAGTTGGTTTTCCATTTTCAGCGGTCACATTCGCTTCAATGTCTTCACTGTTTTGTTGAAATAAAATTGGCGTAATCGGCTCTGATAAATCCACATCACCACATGCACCTAAAACGTAAGCGGTGGCAATAATCGGATGTCCTGCAAAATCTTTTTCACCTAAAGGGGAGAAAATACGCATGCGGCGCGTATTAGTATTCGCTTCAATGTTTTCTGAATGCGTCACAAACACAGTTTCCGAAAGATTAAATTCTTTCGCAATCGCCTGCATGTTTTCATCACTTAAACCATCGGCATTAGGGAAAACAGCAATCTGTGCGCCACCAAAAATTTCTTTAGTAAAAATATCGGCAATATAATAGTTATAATTCATCATTTACTCCGCAAGACTCACTTCAACACGCCCATTTTCAATTCTAACTGCATAAGTATCAATGCAAACTGTTTCATCTTCAAAACATTCTCCCGTTTCAAGATTGAAATGCTGTTTATAAATCGGTGAAGCAACCATCGGCACCCCTTTAATATCCCCGATTAAACCGCGTGATAATACCTGAACTTTACTAAAGGGATCGTAGTTATTAACCGCATACACGGCATTTTCTTTGGGCATATAAAAAATTGCCACTTGGGTGTTTTCTACTAAAGCGCATACGCCTGAATCAGCTTGGAGGTCATCCACACTGCCTATATCTATCCACTGCGTCATTATGCTTCCTCCACTAATTTAAAATGTTGACGTTCATCTTCATCTGCTGGGCGAATTTGTCCACGTTCTTCCACAAACACAATATTTTCATCAGTTTTATCGCTGTTGATAAAATGACGAAAACGTTTGAGTTTTTCTTCGCTGGCAATAGTTGTTTTCCACTCACACCGATAAGTATCAATGACGTGTTGCATTTGTGATTCTAAAGACGTGCTTAAATTAAGTTTATCTTCGATGACCACTGATTTTAAATAATCTAAACCGCCTTCCATATTTTCCATCCATACCGAAGTGCGTTGTAGGCGTTCAGCGGTTCGGACATAAAAAATCAATACACGGTCAATATATTTGATTAAGGTTTCTTTATCTAAATTAGTGGCAAATAAATCTGCGTGACGAGGTTTCATGCCGCCGTTGCCACAAACATAAAGATTCCAGCCGCCTTCTGTGGCAATGATACCAATATCTTTGCCTTGCGCTTCGGCACATTCACGCGTACAGCCTGACACCCCAAATTTAATTTTATGCGGCGCGCGTAACCCTTTGTAACGATTTTCTAATTCTACCGCTAAACCCACACTATCATCAACCCCAAAACGACACCAAGTGCTACCTACACAGGATTTAACTGTTCTTAAGGATTTTCCATAAGCATGACCTGACTCAAAGCCTGCATCAATTAACTCTTTCCAAATCGGAGGAAGTTGATCCACTCTTGCACCAAATAAATCCACCCGTTGTCCGCCTGTGATTTTAGTGTAAAGTTGATATTTTTTAGCAATTTGTCCCACCGCAATTAATCCATCGGGGGTTACTTCACCGCCTGCCATTCTGGGAACAACCGAATACGTGCCATCTTTCTGCATATTAGCTAAGAAGGTATCATTCGTGTCTTGCAAACTTAAATGATTTTTCTCTAAAACATATTCATTCCAATAAGAAGCCAGAATTGACCCTACCGCTTGCCGACAAATTTCACAACCCCGTCCTTGTCCATGATGCTCTAGTAATTCATCAAAGGTTTTAATTTCTTCAATCATCACTAAATTATATAAATCTTGACGTGTATGCGCAAAATGCTCACAAATATCGGTATTAACTTCAATGCCTGATTTTTCTAATTCAGAATTTAACACGGATTTTAAAAGAGCCGAACATCCTCCACAACCAGTTGCTGCTTTGGTTTCACCTTTTAATGCTTCTATGGTTATACACCCTGACTCAACAGCGGAGCAAATTTTTCCTTTAGTGACATCGTGACACGAACAAATTTGAGCTGAATTAGGCAGGGCATCCACGCCTAAACCAACAGATTCATCAGAGCGCGACGGTAAAATTAATGAATCTGGATTTTCAGGAAGTTCAATGCTATTTAGACAATATTGTAATAAAGTCCCATAACCTGAAGCATCACCCACTAAGACTGCCCCCAGTAATTGTTTTTTATCAGCACTCACCACTAAGCGTTTATAAACTTCATCTGCGCCATTTTGATAGGTATAAATCAACGCATCTTTAGTTCGTGCATGGGCATCGCCAATACTAGCGACATCAACCCCCATAAGTTTTAGCTTGGTACTCATGTCCGCACCCGTGAATTCAGCATCACCGCCTTCAAGTACATTTACCACAGTACGCGCCATCGCATAACCAGGAGCAACTAAACCAAAAATTGCACCGTTCCAAATTGCACATTCACCAATCGCAAAAATATCAGGATCAGAAGTTAAACATTGGTTATTAATTTGAATCCCGCCGCGCGCCCCTAAAGCTAATCCTGATGAACTCGCTAACTCATCACGCGGACGAATCCCTGCGGAAAATAAAATAATATCAGCTTCAAGTTCACCTCCATCAGCAAAACTCATTTTATGAAAACAAGTTTCACCCTCACTAATATTTTTAGTATTTTTACTGGTATGAACACTAATCCCTAAATCTTCAATTTTTTTCTCCAGCATTGCACCGCCGCCTTCATCCATTTGTACTGCCATTAAACGGGGTGCAAATTGAACAATATGGGTTTTTAAGCCTAAATCTTTTAACGCCTTTGCCGCTTCTAAACCTAACAAGCCGCCCCCAATAACAGCACCTACTTTAGATTTTTTTGCTAATGCGGTGATTTCTTCTAAATCCTCAATAGTACGATAAACTAAACATTGCTCACGTTTATGACCTGGAATAGGAGGAACAAAGGGATAAGAACCTGTCGCTAACACAATTTTATCATAAGCAATAGTGATACCTTTTTCGGAAGTCACTAACTTTCGCGCACGATCAATCGCAACTGCTTTATCGCCTATATGAATGGTGATGTTGTTATCTTCAAAAAAATCCTCTTCCACTAAGGATAAATCTTGGGCTGTTTTTCCCGAAAAGAATTCAGTTAAATGAACACGATCATAGGCCACTTGTGATTCCTCACAAAAAGTAATCACTTCATAGGTTTCTTTGAGTGAACTTACCATCAAGCTGGTCAGGAAGTTTTGCCCAACCATACCGTTACCAATAACGACTAATATTTGTTTGTTACTCATGCTTGACTCTCAGCAATATTTAAAAATGAATACTCTCAAAACAAGCACTTAGTGTGCCACAATATTATAAATAATTGATAACCAACAATTTATTCATTAATAAAATGATATTTAAAAATAATTTTACCCCTACTGTTGCACTAAAATAGTGCATAAATGAATACCTTAGCTTCATTTACGTTATTAATTAAGCAAATAAATAAGCATTAGATTGCTTACGAACAATAATGTGCTAAGTGATTTCCAAAATAATAGTGGGTTGCCTTCTATCAATGGAATATTTTCTTCTGCAGTTAAAAACTGTGCGTTAGGAGCAGATAAATCATGGGTCAGTTCTGATAAATGCTCATAACGTAACTGAGGGTTAAGTGAAGTTGCTTTTTTCAATGCCCCATCTATCCAAACAGGAACCATAGTATTGTGATGAAAACTGGAAATATAACGCAATTTAGCGAGGTTTATTTTATTAGGCCTTTCGGGCATTTCTCCAAAAGGTAATGAGTGGTTAATCATTTCATAAGTAATAACACCGACTGAATATAAATCAGACTGTATTGTGCCACTTTTCCCTAAATGATATTCAGGGGCAGTGTAATTTAACGTTCCTAAAATATTTTCTTCTTTGTTGTAATCTAATGGGGTTATTTCTGCAATTCCAGCAATTTTAACTGAACCAAAATCAATGATTTTTACAACATTATTATTATCAATCATAATATTTTCAGGCTTTAAATCTTGATGTAGCATTTCCATACGATGAAAGGCACGTAAACCTTTTACCACCTGTTCAATTATTTCTCTAACTTCTCTTATATAAGGTTTAGGGGTTGTGTCTATCCATTGCCTTAAAGTTTTACCTTCTATATATTCAGTGACATAATATAGATAATTCTTTTCTTTATTTGGACTAAGAACTTTAAGAACATTTTTATGTTGTATGCGTTTTCCTGCCCACTCTTCGTGCAAAAAATGTTCAATATAGTGCGTATCATCGTTAAATAATATCGAAGGGGTTTTTAAAATCACCATGCTTTGAGTTTCAGTATCAAAAGCTTTATAAATCTGAGTACGATTACTTGCATGTAGCTCTTCTTCAATTCGATAACCATCTAAAAACATGCCTACTTTCAAAGGCGGTGGAAAAGGAATATTTACATGCCGACGTAAAACCTCATCTTCTTTTGCGGGAGGTAACTGTTCAATTTTAATAAGTTGGCAGGTTAAATTGTCATCACTATTATCTAATGCTTTATTTAAAATTGTTTGGGCTTGTTGTTGTAAATCTTGCTCTGCTTGTAAACAGTTTTTTAAATCTCTATCATCTATAAAATCATGAATACCATCAGTGGTCATTAAAAAAACATCACCTTTTTCTATAGGTAATGCTTTGTAATCGACTTCTAAATGTGGCTCTATTCCCATTGCACGGCTTAAATAATTTTTATCTTTTGATAAAAATATGCGGTGATCACGGGTTAATTGTTCAAATCGTCCTTTACGCAAACGATATATTCGAGAATCACCAATATGAAAAATATGGGCAGTTGTTGATTTAAGTATTAAAATACTAAGCGTAGAAACCATCCCCTTAGTTGATTTATATTGAATTTGTCCTTGACTATAAAGCCAAGAGTTCGTTGCAGATAAAATTTTTTGACCTGCTTTTTTAATTGACCAAGAATCAGGCGTACTGTAATAATCATTTAAAAAACTATCAATACAACAATGGCTCGCTTCTTTACCTGCTTCGCAACCACTCATTCCATCCGCTATTGCAACACTGATACCTTTATGAGTAAGTTGTGCATCTTCTGGTATGACGCTCCCCAAAAAATCTTCATTTTCTTCTTTAATGCCTTTATCAGTTGCATAAACAATGCTTGCTGAAAGTTTGCTAGTGTTTGTCATTTTTTAAAATCCTCAGCCTTTAATTATCCTTACCCATAAAATTAAGCAGAATTTATACCAGCTTAATTTTAATCTATAATTTGAACCAAAAAGTTAAATAATTTTCTAAAAATAACTATGGAATAACCTCAATTATTTAAAATATTTGGCACATAAAATGCATTCATAAAATTTAATAGAATTCTATAATTCAAATATTTACAAATACATTTTCCAACTTTGATTAGAGGTTTATATGTCAACGAAAAAATTTAATTTATTGTCCTTTGCGGGGAATATGAAAATTCTCCACATGACGTGGGTCGCTTTTTTTATCAGTTTTGTGGTGTGGTTTAACCACGCACCCTTGATGCTCGTTATTGCCGATTCACTTGGTATGAGCAAGGCAGAAATTAAAACTATCTTAATTTTAAACGTCGCTTTAACAATTCCTGCGCGAATTGTGATTGGTATTTTAGTCGATAAATTTGGTCCTAAACGGACTTATTCCGCTTTATTAGCATTAGGAAGTCTGCCCTGTTTCATGTTTGCTTTTGCACAAAGTTTCGAGCAACTCGCTTTAGCGCGTTTTTTAATGGGCTTTGTCGGTGCAGGTTTTGTCATTGGTATCCGTATGGTAGGCGAGTGGTTTCCAGCTAAACAAGTGGGTGTGGCAGAAGGAATTTATGGCGGCTGGGGTAACTTTGGTTCAGCGGCGGCAGCAATGATTTTACCTACTTTAGCTTTAATGTATGGTGGTGAAAACGGCTGGCGTTATGCGGTTGCTTCAACAGGCGTTATCGCGTTAATTTACTCAGTGATTTATTTTTTCAGCGTGACTGACACGCCAAAAGGTTCGACTTATTTCAAACCGAAAAAAGCAGGAGCAATGGAAGTCACGAGCATCTGGGATTTATTTTTCTATGTAATGATGACGATTCCTTTATATGCAACACTCACATTACTCACATGGAAGTTATCGCCAGCAGGTGTCAGTTTACTTTCTACAACGGCGGCTCTTGTTGCTTATATTAGTATTTGGGCATTATTTTTCTACAACGTCTATAAAATAGTCCATGTAAATGAAGAGCATTTACAAGAGCCTATTGACGAAATTCATAAGTACAAATTCAAACAAGTTGCAATTTTAGATTTAGCCTATTTAATTACCTTTGGTTCAGAACTTGCAGTCGTTTCTATGTTGCCCATGTTCTTTTATGAAACCTTTCATGAGTCTCAAGGTATTACTATGGTGCAGGCGGGTTTCTTAGCGGCTGGTTTTGCATTCATGAATTTAATTGCAAGACCTGGTGGTGGTTGGATTAGTGATAGATTTGGTCGTAAATTATCGCTAACTATTTTTATCTTAGGCTTATCAGTTGGTTATGGAATCATGTCGCAAATTACCTCTGAATGGTCAATTTCGTTAGCCGTTGCGATGACTATGTGTTGTTCCTTTTTTGTGCAGGCAGGTGAAGGCGCAGTATTTGCAATGGTTCCCCTTATTAAACGTCGGATGACAGGACAAATTGCAGGCATGGTAGGTGCTTATGGCAATGTTGGCGCAGTGTTATTTTTAACAGTTCTATCTTTTGTTTCACCTTCTATCTTTTTTATGGTAATTGGTGCAGGGGCATTAGTGGTATTAATTGCAGTACAGTTTATTGAAGAGCCTAAAGGACACATGGCAGAAGTACAGGAAGATGGTACAGTTGAAATGATTGAACTCAGTTAATTTTTACAAGCACAGCAGATACATGGATGAATTAATTTACAGTCTATAACTCTACTTATTCTTTTCCTTTTCAATCAATAATTGAGAAACTTTTTGCTGTAGCGACATAAAATCATAACCTGATTTAGTTCGCATTAAACCTTTGTTGAACATCATTAAACCGATGAATATTAAAATAATTCCCGATGTTTGTAAAAAACGTTTTGTCATTTGCGCGGTTAATAATCGGGCAATAAACCCAAAGCTTAACAACGCTGGCAATGTTCCTAAACCAAAAAAGAATAAAATTTTAGCCCCTTGAACAGGATCACTTGTACCCGCAGCCATCACATACATTGCCTGTAAAGGACCGCATCCTAATAAAAACCCTGTAAAAAAACCAATGAAAAAAGGACTTTTCGCTTGTTTGCGTTTTTTAATTGCAAAACGCGCCATTGCTTGAGGCTGGCTAAAACGAATTCGTTTTAAGGGGGCGAATACATTTAACATATTCAACCCAAAAATGGTTAAAAAACTTCCTGCAACAATAGCGCTGATTCCCTTAATAAAAGGTGTAATACTAATTAATGAGCCAATAAAACCGAAAAATGCACCAAATAAAGTATAAGATAGTGTTTTTCCTAGCGCGTAAAGAATATGTGATAAATAAGAATTTCTCCCATGTTCGGTATCTTTTGCAGTGTAATTAATCACAAAAGCCCCACACATGCCGACGCAGTGTAGCCCTGTAATTAAACCTGTAATAAAAATCATGCTTTCGGTTAATGACGAGTCAATGTCAGGTAAACTAAATTGATGCCATAGTTTTCTCGAAAAAACCATCAGGGCTATAATACCGATTAAGGCTAATAATGATAAAACTATTTTTAAAATAACCATCGAAGTTTTAATTTCAACAGTATCATTTGTTTCAACGACTTGATAACCAACTTCAACAATATATTGTGAAATGATGCTTAAATCAATTTCATCTTTATTAAAATCTAAAACAACAAAACCTTTGGGATAATCGGCTTTAACTCTATTAATACCCGCCAAAGGTTTTAAAGCCTCTTCAATAGTTACCTCACAACCACTGCAAACCATTCCTGATACTTGTAAAATTTTAGTATTACCCATTTACGCCCTTAATATTTAAGAAAACATACTACCAATCATAACTTAAAGTAGCATAAAAATTTCTTCCCGCCCCCGGTAAATGCTCACCTACTGCTGTTCCATCATTAAGGGCATTTCTATTTAAGCCACTAAGATGGGTACGATAGGATTCATCAAGTAAATTTTCAATCCCAAATCCTACTTGTAACCCTTGTAATACCGCTAATTGAGGGCGATATTGTCCGCGTAAATTCCAAATAAAATAACCGGGGGATTCTACTTCTGTATTAAAATTAGCGGTCTCGTTTTGATCGTCATAACCAATCAGTTCAACCCCCGCTAACCATTCATTGGTATCATAAAATAAGCCGATTCGACCATTTAAGGGGGCAATACGATAAAGGTTATCCGTACGATCAGCTCGTCTTCCTCGAACATAACTGACCATCATATCCACTTTCCAATCTTCTAAAAAACGAAAGCCTGCTTCAACATCAAAGCCATAGAGATAAGCATCTATGTTAGTAAATTCTAAGGTGCTGGAATTCATGGCTAAAGCAGCTGTATTTTGTGTAGGCGTTCCTTGAATATAATCTTCAACATAACGATAAAATACGCGGGGTAAAATATAACCTTGGTCTGTTTGCCAGTTAAAGCCTAATTCTGCTTGATAGGAAACTTCAGGTTTTAATTCGATATTACCTAAATAATTATACCCATCCGCTAATCCTGCGGTTGCATTTAAAGGCAGCCAAAGATAACGTTCTTGATAAGAGGGTGAGCGTGTTTTTCGACCAAACCCCATTTCAATATCTAATTCATCATTAAAATGATGGGTTAAAACCGCAACAACATCAACATTAAGATCTTCTTTTTCATGTTTTTTAGCATTAAAACTATTCGCTAACTTTGCCCCCGCTTTTCCTTTAATAAAAGGGCCCGCTGTTCCTCCAATATCATTTGCATCCATCCGAATCCAATTAACCCGTGTCCCCAGTTCCATACTCCAATCTTCGCTAAAATCACCTTTCCATTCGGCAAAAATACCATAACGGTCGCGCTTAACATCATTAAAATTATTAATACTGAATGCGGAAACATTTGGGTTCAATATTTTAGCATCGTGTTCAATATTATCCCCATCTACCCCTATTAAAAGGCTTCCATCATACAAGGGAATATCAAGCGTTGCTTTATAACCAAACCCTCTAGCGGTATTATTTGATTGGCGAGTAGCGGCTTTAGAAACTTTACCTCGCAAGCTATAATTATCCATTCTATGTTGAATATCTTGATAGGAAAATTCGGTGGTGACGGTATATTTGTCCGCCAATAATCCTTTATAGCTAAAATTAGTAACCCCTCCTCGAGAATAAACAATATCCATCGGTAAAGAGGGCGTGCCTGTTGTATGAGTATCGTTATAATTATACGATAAATCAAATTCGTGGTTTTCATCATCGGTACGATAACCATAGCCTAAAGCCCCTGCATTTCTTTCATGGCTGGTATCAATATTCTCACCGCCATCCCACTCATAATTTCCGCCCTCTTCTCGACTTGCTCCAAAACGGAATTTATGATTTTTACTGGCAATGCTGGTAAATAGACTACTGTAATAGGCACTATTAATCGAATTAACCCCATTCGTTGTTTTTCCCATGAATAAAATATCGTCATCATCAGAAAACTCTCCCCGACGAGAACGTTGTACAATATTACCGCCTAAGGTTTCAATTCCACTACTGACAGACGCAATTCCTCGTTTTATACTCATGACCTCGGTTAATGAAGTCGGCACATGACTTAAAGGCGCATCCATCGCATTAGCACAAGCCGATTTATAGGTTGCACCATCGGTATTAACATTCACACGATCACCAAATAAGCCTCGATATTGAGCAATCCCTGATAAAGGCCCATTAGAATTAACATTAGCCCCTGGAACACGTTTTAATAAAGCAGCCGCATCATTGACTCCGCCCATATCAGGCCTAATTCCTACAATATCTGGGGTTAGAATATTTCCTTCAACAATCATGGGCGGCAGTTCTTTTATTGCTGTTTTTTCGGTCTCTTCCGCATAGCTTGAATAGCTTGTGCTTGTTATCAAACAAATGGAAACGACTTTTAAGTGCTTTTTATTCATGAAGTGAGTCCCTTATAATTTAAACTGATAGTGGATCAATCGGTTATACTTTATAGTAGATTTGCAAAAAACTAATTGATAATTATCAATTTACAAAACTAACGAGAAAATACTTAAAATTAGGGTATGATTATTGCTTACCTACTATTTATTTAAATTTAAGGGGTAAATCTATCCATTAATAAGTTATAAGCCCTATTACTTTAGGTTATTTAAACTTTAATTTAATTATTTGGTTTTTAAAAAAATATTTTATTTTTAATAAAACATTCAATTAAGTGCAAAACCATAGCGATTATTGATTAATGAAACCTAATAAATATAATAACCAAGCTAATAAAGAAGCAGTCAATCATTGTCAACAATGTCTTATGCGTCCTATCAGCCTATTTTCAGACTTACAAGAGAGTGATTTTGATTTATTACGGCAACCTATCAATATTATTGAATTAGAAGCTGAAGAAATTTTATATAAAGAAAAGCAAGTTATTCGTTATCTTTACACGGTTCGTTCTGGTTTACTCAAACAAGTTCGATATTTAGATGATGGGAGTTATCGAATTGTACGCCTATTACGACAAGGGGATATTGCTGGAATTGAAGCGTTAAATAATACTTTTTATAAGCAACATACCCTTGTTTTACAAAAAGCATCACTTTGTCAGATTCCAATTAAAAATATTAAAGCCTTAGATCAAAAATCTACTTGTCTTTACAAACCTTTAATGGCTCGTTGGCAAAAAATACAACAAGATGCAGATTTATGGATAACAGAATTCAGCGTGGGTCATTCAAAAAAGCGGATGGCTAATTTACTTATTTATCTGGCGGGTGAGAATGATACTGATTTCTTTTTTCTGCCCAGTAGAGAAGATATAGGGGCATTATTAGCCATTAGAACTGAAACCGCGAGTCGAATTATTGCAGAATTTAAACGTCAAGGGTGTTTACAAACTAAGGGGAATTATGCAAAAATTAATTTTTCTAAACTTAAACAATTTTATTAACTTATGAAATTACATTTAATTCTATTTAGCTCGTTTATTATCCTTAATTCTTCTTTCATAGTTGCAAATGAAAAAAATGAAAAAAATGAAAAAAATGAAAAAGCAACCGAAGCCAGACTGGATGAAGTCGAAAAATTAGGGAAGCATGTTATGCCTTTTGATTTAGAAAAAACGGTACATGTTTTTTCTAAAATAGAAAAAGGAGGATTGCAGCAAGTTATTGTTAAAGACCCTTTAGCTAAAGACCAAATTAAGCTGATCCGTGAACATTTAAGTAAAATTTCCAAGAATTTTAAACAAGGTTATTTTTCTGATCCTAGAAAAATTCATGGTAAAAATATGCCTGGGTTAACAACTTTAGAAGGGGCTAAAAAAGGAGAGCTGTCGATTGATTATAAAGAAATTCCAGTGGGTGCAGAAATTTTATATACTTCTGATAATTTAAAACTAGTAGAGGCTATTCATCAATGGTTTGATGCGCAATTAAGCGATCATGCTCGTCATGCAACTATGCACCATGATGCCCATCATGACTTAAAAAAAGATAAAGAATTAATTAAGGTTTTACCCAAGGAAATTAAGCAATAGAAATATTTAGAAAAACTTAACCTTTAAGGTTTGCCAAAAATTAGACTATGCAAACCTTGATTAAGTGTTAATTCTTATCAGCCACTAAAATTTGGATGATTGAGGGAAAGTGCCAGATAATAGTTAATAACTATTCTAAGCTAAGTAGTTTTTCCCAACGATTCACCATCAGACAAAATAATTTTGCGGTTTGTTCTGCATCATAAAGTGCAGAATGTGCCTTTTCGGCATCCCATGATAACCCTGCAGCTTTTGCAATTTTTGCAAGAACCGTTTGTTTATAAATAAGACCGCCTAGTGTTGCGGTATCAAAACAACTAAAAGCATGAAAAGGACTTCGTTTAGTTTTAGTGCGAATAATAGCAGCATTTAAAAACCCAATATCAAATGCTGGATTATGCCCAACTAAAATAGCTCTAGTACATTTATTACGTTTCACAGCCGCTCGAATAGGAGCAAATAGCTTAATTAAAACCTCTTTTTCCTCTAAAGCTAATCGAAATGGATGATAAGGATCTATTCCCGTAAATTTAAGAGCCGCTTGATCAAGCTCACTGTTTTTAAAGGGAATAATATGTGAAGAATGAGATTCAGTAATTTCAAGATTACCTTGTTGGTCACGCTCAACAATAATTGCGGCAATTTCTAATAATGGATTTTTTTTAGGATCAAACCCCGCTGTTTCTATATCAATAATAACAGGAAGGTAACCTCTAAATCGATCCGCTAAAGGATCTTGGTATTCTAGCATAATCAGTTAATGTTTATTTAAACGTAATATCATTTTAACAAATTTAGATGAAAGATACGATTTTAGTTGCAAGGAGTCATTTAATTTGTGCTTTATTTTTCATTAAGTACTTAGATAGCGTCATAACCATTAGGAATACTTATAAATAGAAAATTCATTATTTTTACAAAAACACACTAACAATATGATTTAATTTTTACTATTGTTATAAAATGGGGTTTAAAAATAAAAGTTACCAAACAAAGATATCTGACCAATAAGTTGTGGCTGAAATTTTAGCATTATTGCAAAACTACAACATTTAGTGAAGGTGTTGATTAGAAATAATAATAAAACGAGAATAAAAAATGAAAGTATATGAATGGAGTCAAAATTATAGTGTAGGTGTGGTTATTTTAGATGAGCATCATAAAGAACTTTTCAAGATTTTAAATCAACTATTTAATTTAATGGATGAAAGTGCAGATGATGATCCTATCTTAAAAGTGATTGATAATCTTTTGAATTATACACATTACCATTTTGCAGAAGAAGAAAAAATTATGGCTAAAATAGACTATCCTGAATTAGAAGAACATAAAATTTTGCACAAGGAGATAATTGATCAACTTAATGATTTTGCAAAAGAAGCAAAAGATGGGATGGCAATTTTTGTAGCAATAAAAATTGCCACTGTGGGTATTGAATGGTTGAAAAATCATATACTTTCTGTGGATCATAAATATTATAATTATATGAAAAAACTAGGTATAGATAACTAATTCAGTTAACAGATAAGGAATAAAAACCTTTCATTTCCCAAATAGGAAAATTTAACTGTAACCCTTTAATTTTTAAGAAAGCTTACTAATGATAACGACTATCAAATACTATTTACTTTTTGCGATAATGGGCTTTATTTCCGCCTGTAATGCTAATGGTAATATTCAGAAAAAATTAGAAAAACCTAAAATCATAACTCAAAAAAATAATCATAAAAAGTTAACTGAGAATGAAAATTTAAACATCTTAAATTATCATAATAAAATAAGAGCAACTGTTAATCTTAAACCATTAAATTGGTCTAATAAAATTGCTCATCATGCACAAAATTGGGCAAAAAATTTAGCTGATCAAGGTTGTAACTTACAGCATAATAGTGATTCTAGCTACGGTGAAAACCTCTTTATGGGAACACTTGGACATTATAGTGTTATTGATGCTGTAAAATCATGGGAAAGTGAAAAAAGTGATTATTCAGGTAACTTTTTAAATTCAGCTAATTGGCGTAAAATAGGTCACTACACGCAAATAGTATGGCGTAATACTACCCAGCTTGGTTGTGCAAAAATGGTTTGTAATAACAATTTAATAGTCGTTTGCAACTATAATCCTGCTGGAAATTATATGGGGCAAAAACCTTATTAACTGGATAATGATACAATTAACTTTACTATTACCACTCATCTTAAACTGGATGTTATGTCTGTAAATATTGACTCTCCCGAAGGTCATGTTATTCGTAAAATGATTCCTTTTTCGACCTTGCCAACTAATATTTTTAAAGTTATTTGTGGAAAAATAACCGTTGAAAACGTTCGTTCAGGTACTTTTTTATTTAAACGCGGTGATACTAGCAGCGATTTAATTTATTTGCTAAAAGGAGAAATTTCTTTAGAAGTCGCACCTTTAAATATTGAAGTAATTAAAGCAGGATCAGAATCGGCTTTATTTGCAATTGCACACCAACTTCCAAGAAAAGTGGATGCAGTTGCTAAAGGAAATATTTATTTTTTACGTTTAAATACTATTTTTTTAAATCCTCCTGATGCAAAAGAACTTCAAAAAAAAGAACATCAAGAAATCAAGGCAGCAAAAAAAGCAGATAGTATTGATTGTATTGCAACATTGTTAATGATTCCTATTATTCGCGCGCTTCCTCCTGTTAATTTACGCCAAATCAGTGAAGAACTAGAAGAAATTAGAGTTGAAAAAGATGAAATTATTATTGAACAAGGGGCTTTCGGGGATTATTTCTATTTAATTAAAAGTGGCGAGTGCCTTGTTACTCATAAAAATTCAGAACATGCACAAGCAATTAAAATAGCTAAATTAGAGGTTTGGAGTACATTTGGTGAAATTGCATTAATTTCAGGTGAACCCCGTGCAGAAACGGTCATTGCTCTATCCGACATGTGTTTATTACGGCTTCATAAAGATAAATTCCTAAAACTTGTTAAAGATCCTTCGCTTACTTTTATTGATTTTATAGAGTTAGAATTATGGCAGGATAAAGGGGCTGTTTTATTGGATGTAAGACCACCTGATGAGTATGATAAACTGCATTTACCAAATGCGATTAATGTGCCTTTATTTACACTCCGAATGCAATTACAAACATTGGATACAAAGCCACTGTATATTATTATTTGCAAAGATGGCAAGAGCAGTGAATCAGCTGCCTTTGTAATGAAAACCTATAGTTTAAAGGTGAAAATTATTAGAGATGGGCTAAATTATGTGCCTAAAAATATTTTATTAAAAGCACAACAATTACTAAAAAAATCAGGAACTATTCATACTAAGAAACCATTAATAGAAAAAAGTCAGCATATTAGTTCTAAAATTGATGTTCCTGTAAATAAAAATGGTGATAACTTAATTCATGAGAATAAAAAACTAAGACTCAATATCGCCGAGCTTAAGGTAAAATATGCAACAGTTGAAAAGGAAAATAAAGAATGGGAAGAAAAGTACAAAATTCTTTTTAAGCAAACCGAAGATTTTCGATTAAAATAGATAGCATTGACCAAAAATTAGTTTGCAAAATCACAACAGCCAAAATTATGATTTTGCTAAACCTATAAAACTAACGCTATTATTCAATTATTTAATTTTAGCTTCTTTATACATAACATGTTTACGAACTACAGGATCATATTTTTTGATTTCCATTTTCTCTGGCATGGTACGTTTATTTTTAGTGGTCGTATAAAAATGACCTGTTTTTGCAGATGAAACTAATTTGATTATATCGCTCATGATTTAAACTCCTTAAATTTTTTCGCCGCGTTTGCGGATGTCAACTAAAACGGTATCAATACCTTTTTTATCAATAATACGCATTCCTTTAGCTGAAACCTTCAACCGTACCCAACGATTTTCGCTTTCAACCCAAAATTTATGTTGGTGTAAATTAGGATTAAAACGGCGTTTTGTTTTATTGTGTGCATGTGATACGTTGTTACCTGTAACAGGACGTTTGCCTGTAACTTGACAAATTTTGGACATGGAAACCTCTATTCGGTGTGTCGTTATTCAAAAGTTAGCCCACCTTTATACCAAAAAACTGTTTTTAGGTAAACCATAAACACTAAAAAAATCTTTTTAAATGAACAATAGTTGATTAAACTGTTCATTTCTTCTTAACTTATTTTGAGGCTTTGAATGACACTTAAATTTGGCATGGTCATGGATTCTATTGATTCCATTAACATTAAAAAAGACACCAGTTTTGCAATGCTATTAGAGGCACAGGCACGAAATTGGACACTGTATTATATGGAGCTTAACGACTTATTTTTGCGTAATGGCTGCCCATTTGCAAGAATACGAACGTTAGCCGTACAACGCGCTCCACAGTATTATGAATTTATTGAAGAAAAAATCATTCCACTGGCAGATTTGGATGTAATTATGATGCGTAAAGATCCGCCTTTTGATCAAGAATATATCTATGCAACTTATTTATTGGAGCAGGCAGAGCGGCTAGGATGCTATGTTGTTAATAAACCTCAATCGTTACGCGATGCCAATGAAAAATTATTTACCGCGTGGTTTCCTCAATGTTGTACTGATACTTTAGTTGCAAGAAAAGCAACACAAATCAAAGATTTTTTAATAGAACACCAACAAATTATTTTAAAACCATTAGATGGAATGGGGGGAACTTCTATTTTTCATATCCGTTTAGGCGACCCCAATTTATCGGTTATTTTAGAAATGATGACAAATTATCAACGTCGTTATGTGATGGCTCAAAAATATTTACCAGAAATTAAACAAGGGGATAAACGTATTTTATTGGTTAATGGAGAGCCTATTCCTTATGCTTTAGCTAGAATTCCAGCACAAGGTGAGACCCGAGGAAATTTAGCCGCAGGTGGAACTGCAAAGGGACAACCTCTCTCTGAA
Organism: Methylococcaceae bacterium; assembly: GCA_030627205.1. Taxonomy (GTDB): domain Bacteria; phylum Pseudomonadota; class Gammaproteobacteria; order Methylococcales; family Methylomonadaceae; genus WTBX01. Next base: position 19,740 of record DAOUSN010000025.1, on the reverse strand, counting down.
CGTGATTTATGGATTGCTAATCAAGTCGGTGAACATTTGAAAAATAAAGGTTTAATTTTTGTAGGCTTAGATGTTATTGGTGATTATTTAACGGAAATTAATGTCACTAGCCCAACCTGTGTACAAGAGTTAGACCGTGAGTTTGATTTAAATATTGCAGGTCAATTAATGGATCATATCGAACAAAAATTGTTAGATTAATATTATGCTTGAGCAATATTTTAGCCCTAGTTTTTTTGAAAAAAGCACTTATCACTCCGACTCCTTGTTACTTTGGGTCTTTATTGCGGCATTGTTTCATGTGATTATTTTATTAGGGGTTAATTTTGCAAGTCCTGAAGCTAAAAAAGTTAATAAAGCAATAGAAATTACTTTAGTTAATTCAGCCGTTCGCAAAGAGCCTAAAAATGCGAATTATTTAGCACAAGAAAATCAAATAGGGGCTGGATTAAAAAAACAAAAACCGAAACCAAATCAACAAAAAATTCCACAAATTGCTAAAAAGAAACAAAAAAAAGGTAAAATTAAGCAACCTAAAAAGAAAAAAACTGCCGTTCATCGCGTTATTACTCAAAAAAAGAAAGTTAAAAAAGCAAAGAAAGTCACTGTTAAACCTAAAAAAAGTACTTCTAAAAAAACTACAAAACCCACTGAATTATCAATGGAAGCATTGGAGCGACAAATCGCACAACTAGGTGAACGAGTTAAATATTTAAAACAAAGTGCTGAAAAAACCACGATTAAATTTGTAAATTCAATCAGCGCGCATAAATATGTTGCGGCACAGTATGTTAGAGATTGGGAACGAAAAGTTGAACGTATTGGTAATCTTAATTATCCTAAAATTGCACGTAAACAAGGTTTTTCAGGAACATTATCAATGGATGTTGGAATTAAAAGTAATGGCAGTATTTATAACCTCCGCATAGTTAAATCCTCAGGAAATAAGGCACTTGACGACGCGGCGAAACGTATTGTTAGAATGAGCGCACCATTTTCACCACTCCCTGCTCAGATATCTAAGCAATTGGATGTCCTTATTATTCGTCGAGTATGGCGTTTTAGCGATGAATTAACGCTATAGAAGTTAGAAAATATAGGTTAGAAAATAAATAAATACGAGGAAAATAATGGTTTATAATGTTTTTTTTATGATTATTTCAATTAGAATAGTGCAAATTGTTTAGGCAATCTATTTTCTAACCTCTATTTTCTACCTTATATTTCCTATCTAGCTATGTCTCATTTTTTAAATAATCAATTTCTTATCGCTATGCCAGCACTTATGGATAAAGATTTTTTCCATACAGTAACTTATCTTTGTCAGCATAATGCTGATGGCGCATTGGGAATTATCCTCAATCGTCCAACTAATATGAAGCTAGGAGATATTTTTGAACAAATGGACATTACTGATGCCTCTAAAAAAAGCAGCGAGACACCTATTTATTTAGGTGGGCCAGTACAAATGGAGCGAGGGTTTATTATTCATAATATAGGCTCTGATAATTGGGATTCTTCTATCGCTATTTCAGAAACAGTTTCTTTAACCAGTTCACGTGATATTTTAGAGGCTATTGCTAAAGATGAAGGCCCTGAAAATTATTTAATTGCGCTAGGTTATGCGGGCTGGAAAGCAGGGCAATTAGAAAAAGAAATAGGGAATAATGCTTGGCTAAACACTCCTTATGAAGAAACTATTTTATATGACACTCCTATTAGCAAACGCTGGACCACGGCGGCTAACTTGATGGGCGTAGATATTAATTTATTAACCACAATGGCAGGACATGGCTAATCAAGATCCCCTCGCAGCTAAATTAAAAAATGATACTTATTTAGGGTTTGATTTTGGCCATAAAAAAATAGGAGTGGCAGTTGGGCAATTAATTACAGCGACCGCCAGCCCTTTGCAAACCATTAAATCCATTAATCAAACACCTAATTGGGAGATTATTAGTCAAATAATGAAACAATGGCAACCAGTGGGATTTGTGGTAGGTATTTCTACACAAGAAGATGGTTCAGATAACATTATCACCCCTAGAATGCGTAAATTCTGTCGGCAATTAGAAGGGCGTTTTAAAAAACCAGCTTACCCACAAGATGAACGTCTTTCTACCTTTGAAGCTAAACAACTGCTTTTTGATGAACTTCATTTATCAGCGACTAAACTTTGGGAAGTTCAAGACCAGCTTGCCGCACAGCTAATTTTACAAAGTTGGCTATCAGATAATAGAGATAAAACAATTATTTAAGAATTGTAATTTAGGGTCTGATGATTTTAAAAACCTTGAAGAACAAATAAAATTTTGTGCCTTACTCCCTTAAAAAAATTAATTTATGATTGATGAAAACCTAGATATTCCCCTTCTACTCGACAAATTAGAACTTAAACTTAAATTATTAGTCGCTCAAAGACAATTAAAAAACCCAGTGATGATTGGTATTCACAGTGGCGGCGTTTGGATTGCAGAAAAATTGCATCAACGTCTTAATATTCAAGAACCGCTCGCCTTACTCGATATTTCTTTTTACCGTGATGATTTCTCACAAATTGGAATGCACCCGCAAACAAAATCCAGCAAAATTCCCTTTAGCATTGAAGGGCGTGATATTATTTTAGTGGACGATGTTTTTTATACAGGGCGAACTGTTCGCGCAGCATTGAATGAAATCTTCGATTTTGGTCGCCCAAATCAAGTCTTATTAGCCGTTTTAATTGAACGCGATGGACAACAAATCCCCCTAAAACCTGATTGCACAGGAATTGGATTGATTTTACCTAAAGGAACACGAATAAAATTAACCGGCCCTGAACCATTAGAGGTTCATTTGCAAGCTTTTGATAGTAATAATTAAATGATTAATCAAAATTTACAATTAAATAGCAAAGGACGCTTAAAACACTTTTTAACTATTGAAGGCTTAAGTGCAAAAATTCTGAATGAAATTTTAGACACTGCTGAATCATTTGTCAGTATGTCACAACAACAAGTGCAAAAATTCCCCCTGCTTCGAGGTAAAACAATTGTTAATTTGTTTTTTGAAAATAGCACCAGAACCCGTACCACCTTTGAATTAGCGGCTACCAGACTTTCAGCTGATGTGATTAATATGGATATTGCTACATCTGCAACCTCAAAAGGTGAAAGTCTGTTAGACACGATTAACACCTTAGAAGCAATGCATGTTGATATGTTCGTCGTTCGTCACCCTCTTAGTGGTGCGGCTCATTTCATAGCTCAACATACCTCGCCTCATATTAGTATTATTAATGCAGGCGATGGACAACATGCACACCCAACCCAAGCGATGTTAGATGTCTTTACCATTCGGCAACATCATAAAAATTTTAGTCAATTAAAAATAGCTATTGTCGGTGATATTTTACATTCACGAGTAGCACGCTCACAAATTCAGGCTTTAAATACCTTAGGAGCTAAAGAAGTGCGTGTAATTGCCCCTAAAACCTTGTTACCTGCTCATATTGAGTCACTAGGTGTTAAGGCTTATCATGATATGAAACAAGGACTTAATGATATTGATGTTATTATTATGTTACGGTTACAAAAAGAACGGATGAATTCAGCTTTTCTTGCATCAGAAAATGAATATTTTAACTGTTTTGGTTTAACTGAAAAAAAATTAAAATTAGCAAAAAAAAATGTCCTCGTAATGCACCCTGGACCGATTAATCGGGGAGTAGAAATCGCCTCATCTGTTGCTGATGGTCATAAATCACTAATTTTACAACAAGTAAGTAATGGAATTGCGGTTCGGATGGCGATTATGTCAATGGCGATGCAGATAAAAGGAACTTCCTTATGAAAACAATTGAGATTAAAAACGGTCGAATTATTGACCATGCTAATAAAATTGACCAATTAGGCTCACTTTATATTGCTCGTGGTAAAATTATCGCTTTATTTAATAAACCCAAAGGGTTTAAAGCCGATAAAATTATTAACGCCAAAGATTATATTGTTTGCCCTGGGTTTATTGATTTAAGTTGTCGTCTTCGAGAACCTGGGCAGACTCAAAAAGCCACCATTGCCTCTGAAACTAAGGCAGCGGCTAGTGCTGGTGTTACTTCTTTATGTTTACCACCAGATACACAACCCGTTATTGATACCCCAGCCGTCACTGAACTCATAAAAGATAAAGCGGAAAAAGTTAATTATCCAAATATTTATCCCATTGGAGCGTTAACACAAGGGCTTAGAGGTGATAAATTAAGTTCAATGGTGGCGTTAAAATCAGCAGGGTGTATTGCGGTTAGTAATGCAAACGCACCTTTAGATAATTTAGTTATCTTAAGGCGAGCAATGGAATATGCAGCAGGGCATAATTTAACGATTTTCTATCGTCCCGATGAAGTTTCATTAAGTCATAACGGCTGTGCTCACGAAGGACTTATGGCTACACATTATGGTCTTCCAGGTATTCCAGAAGCGGCTGAGTCGATTGCGGTAGCACAATGCTTAGAACTCGCTGAACTCACTGGTTGTCAAATACATTTTAGCCAAATTAGCTGTAAACGCTCGGTGATTAAAATTCAACAATCCAAAAAATATGGGCTTAATGTCAGTGCTGATGTTGCTATTCATCAATTGCATTTATCTGAAAATGATATAGAACCTTTTAATAGTTTCTATCATGTTTTACCACCATTGCGTAGTAAAGACGATAAAAAATACTTACAAGAAGCTTTAGCAAATGGCACTATTAATGCAATTTGTTCTGACCATCAACCACATGATTTAGATGCAAAATTAGGGGCATTCCCAGAAACAGAAGCAGGAATATCATCTTTAGAAACTCTGTTACCTTTATCCTTAAGATTAGTTGAAAACCATATCCTTTCTTTGCCTCATGTATTGGCTAGTTTAAGCTCAGAACCAGCCATGATTTTAGGATTAAAAACAGGTTCATTCACTATCGGTTATGATGCAGATGTCTGTATTTTCGACCCTCAAAAAAAGTGGAAAATTAATCATAAAAATTGGTTAAGTTCTGGTAAAAACACCCCATTCTGGAAACATACTTTAAAAGGGCGTGTTATACATACATTACAAAAAGGCAATCTTATTTACACTTTGGAAAAAACCTAATGAAAACAAAGCAGTTATTAGTTATTATCAGCACATTATTTATCTTAAATGGTTGTTCAAAAGATTATAACCCCAGTGATAACGAGACGGGAATATCTATGTATCAAACTGCCTGTTCTCAATGCCATAAAAAAGATGCCAAGGGGTTTATTTTTAGCTTTGATAGTGATAACGCTAATGTGGATTATATTCAACAACGTGTAGAAAGTGGTTCTTTAATGATGCCTAAATTTCCTAATATTCAAGGTGAGAAATTACAACAATTAAGCGAGTATATTCTTAAAAATAGTATGGTTAAATAATATTATTTATTAAACTTTATTTTTATAAAGGAGTTTTTCAATGGGAAATTTTGCATCATTCGCTGATTTTTTACAAATGGGCAAACATGGTTTATATGTCTGGTTAAGTTACAGCATATTTTTAAGCATTATTATTTATAATATTATTGCCGTTATGATGAATAAACGGCTATTCTTTAAAAATGCTAAACGTCAGTTAAAACGTGAACAACAATGATAATTAAAATTCTTTAATTATCACTAAAAATATATTATCGGTTGGGTTAGCCTTTTTTCGTAGCAAAAATTAACCCAACAAAACCACTCTAAATCATAGAGTTACTTGATAATAAATACCTATAGTTTATCTTTGATAAATTTTTACACCGAAATCTGGGAACTATCAAGCTATTTCATGCTCATTCCTTAAGATAGTTATTATCACAAATTATTTTATTTAAATTTAATATAACACCGATTTATGACCCCAAAAAGAAAAAAACGCTTAATCATTATTTTAGCCCTTGTTTTTGGCAGTAGTACCGCTATTGGTTTAACATTATTTGCTTTAAACCAAAATATTAATTTCTTTTACTCTGCTTCACAAATTACCAATGGCGATGCCCCTAAAAATATCCGCATGCGTGCTGGTGGAATGGTGGTTGAAGGCAGTGTTGAGCGTTCAACAGAATCGCTGCAAGTAAGCTTTAAACTTACTGATTATGCTAATCAAGTTAAAGTAGTATTTACAGGTATTTTGCCTGATTTATTTCGTGAAGGGCAAGGTATTATTGCTCAAGGAAAATTAGATGCAAACGGTATCTTTCAAGCAGATGAGGTTTTAGCAAAACATGATGAAAATTATATGCCTCCTGAAATTGCAGAAACCATGAAGAAAAAAATTGAGGTTGCTCAATGATTCCAGAAATTGGTGAATTTTCCCTAATACTTTCACTTTGCTTATCTGCTCTTTTAGCATTTATTCCACTTTATGGCACAATCATAAGTAACCAGTTATGGATGAACTATGCTAAACCACTAGTCAATGGACAGTTTTTATTTTTAAGTATAAGTCTTATTTGCCTTGGTTATTCATTTACCGTCGATGATTTTTCTGTCGCTTATGTAGCTAATAATTCTAATAGCCAATTACCCATTCAATTTAAAATTAGTGCTATCTGGGGCGGGCATGAAGGATCATTGTTACTTTGGGCTTTTATTTTAAGTGGCTGGACACTGGCAGTGAGTATTTTTAGTCGGGCATTACCTTTAGATATGCTCGCACGAGTTCTTGCTGTTATGGGAATGATTGCAGTCGGTTTTATTGCGTTTCTATTATTTACTTCCAGCCCTTTTAGTCGTTATTTGCCACAATTTCCAGCCGATGGGAAAGATTTAAATCCTTTATTACAAGATTTTGGATTAATCGTTCATCCTCCCATGCTTTATATGGGCTATGTTGGGTTTTCAGTTGCATTTTCTTTTGCTATTGCCGCGTTATTATCAGGACGTTTAGATGCTTCTTGGGCTAGGTGGTCAAGACCGTGGACAAATATTGCCTGGGCATTTTTAGGCGGTGGTATTACTTTAGGAAGTTGGTGGGCTTACTATGAATTAGGCTGGGGAGGCTGGTGGTTTTGGGATCCTGTTGAAAATGCGTCATTAATGCCGTGGTTAGTTGGCACGGCATTAGTACACTCATTAGCCGCAACTGAAAAACGAGGGGTTTTTAAAAGCTGGACAGTTTTATTAGCTATCTTTGCATTTTCTCTCAGTTTATTAGGTACATTTTTAGTACGATCAGGAGTTTTAACCTCAGTACATGCGTTTGCCTCTGACCCTGAACGTGGTTTATTTATTTTAGTGTTGTTATGCTTAAGTATCGGTGGTTCATTAACGTTATATGCCTTCAAAGCGCCTAATGTAAAAAGTGATGCACAATTTTCAACAACATCTCGTGAAGCCTTAATCTTAATTAATAATGTATTTTTAACGGTAATGGCAATGACAGTGCTATTAGGCACATTATACCCGTTACTTTTAGATGCACTAGGTGGAGGAAAAATTTCTGTTGGACCTCCTTATTTTAACGCAGTTTTTGTTCCTATTATGGGGTTAATGACCTTAGCAATGGGTGCGTCGATGGCATTCAGATGGCGACAAACAAGCCCCCTTGCTATCGTGAAAATATTATGGAAACCATTGCTTATTAGCCTAATTATTGGATTAATTTTTCCTTTTATTTACGGTGATGGCTTTGAATTTTCAGTTTTTATCGGAATTAGCTTAAGTTGTTGGGTTATTTCAACAATGAGTTTAGAGTTTATCGGTAAATTTCAGCATAGTAAATCATATTGGGAACGATTGACAAAGCTTTCTTTCAGCTATTACGGGATGATTTTAGCGCATCTAGGCATTGTAGTTGTTGCGATTGGTATTACATTGGTCTCAGTATATAGCCAAGAGCGTGATATGCGAATGGAAAAAGGAGATAAAGTAGAATTAGCTGGATACATATTTGAATTTAGAGGCACGAAAATTGTTAAAGGAGCAAATTATAGTGCGGATCAAGGAACGTTATTGGTAACAAAAGATGGTGAATTAATTGCTGAATTAAACCCTGAAAAACGTCGTTATACCGTTAAACGTTCAATGATGACAGAAGCCGATATTGATCCAAATTTATGGCGAGACCTCTATGTAGCCTTAGGAGAACCTTTGGATAAAGAAGGCAACGCGTGGGCTGTGCGTATACAGTATAAACCCTTTGTACGTTGGTTGTGGTTAGGAGGGTTATTAATGACTTTAGGTGGTTTATTAACAGTGGCAGATAAACGATATCGTAAAAACTAACAAACTTTAAATATAATGAGGAAGTCCAAAAAATATGTTTTGGACTTCAATTCAAGAAATACACCCTTAACAGCTTATAATTTCCTAATTATTTTACTATTTGTAACCGTTTTAATAATCTATGAAAATTACTTCTATTTAAGCCTAAATCTAAGGCTGTTTTTGCCTTATTTCCCTTGTATTTAGCTAATTTTTGAGTAATTAATTGTCTTTGAAATTCATCTATTTGCATTTTAAGATTTTTTTGAGTAGGAATAACAACTACTTTAGATTCATCAACGGCTAAAGAAAGGCTTTCGGTATTAATAGTTATATCTAAATGTTGACAGCGAATGGTCACTATGTTTTTGGGTGACTCTGTGGTAGAAACTGCTTTTAATGCCGCACGACTTAAAAGATGCTCTAATTCACGAATATTACCAGGCCAGTGATAATTTAATAAAGCTTGTTTAGCCGCCTCCTCAAGTCTTAATCCTTGTACAGCAAGGCGTTGTTTATTTTTTTCTAAAAATAACCCTGAAAGTAACAATACATCTTTACCCCGTTCTCGAAGTGGTGGAACAGAAATAGGATAAACTGCCAACCGATGATATAAATCAGGCCGAAAATTACCTTCGACCACCCCTTTTTGTAAATTCCGATTAGTTGCGGCGATTACCCGAATATTAACCTTTATATAAGCATCGCTCCCCACTCGCTGGATTTCACCATTTTGTAAGGTGCGTAATATTTTTGCTTGTAAGGTTAAGGGTAAATCTCCAATTTCATCTAAAAAAATAGTTCCGCCATCAGCAAGTTCAAATTTTCCTGATCTATCTGCAATTGCCCCTGAAAAAGCCCCTTTTATATGCCCAAATAATTCACTTTCAGCAATATTCTCAGGTAGGGCGGCACAATTGACATAAACCATTGCTTTTTTAACCCGCTGAGAAAGTGCGTGTATTTGATGTGCAACTAACTCTTTACCTACCCCTGTTTCACCTAATATTAATACTGACAAATCTGAGTGGGCGACAACCGATATTTCATGATTTAATAGTTGCATTTGTGAACTATTACCAATCATTTCCAAACGACAGCTTTCTTCTAATAAAGTTTGTTCAACTTGTTTAACTCGTGACTCTAAAGAAACAATTAAATTTGCGACTTTAACGGTTGCCTCGGTTAAACCAATAAATGTTTGTAACATTTGTTGATTAATTACATCAAATGTTGCTGGAATAAGTGCATCAAAGGTTAAAACTCCCCATATTTTATCATCTATATAAAGTGCAACCCCCATGCAATCATGAATATGTAGTTGAGTTTCATCATTATCAATAAGTCCATCATAAGGATCTGGTAAAGGTGAATTAGCAGGAAAACGTATTAAACCCCGACTTTTTAAAATCGTTGCTAACCTTGGTTGTTCAGAAATTAAAAACCGTCGACCTAAGGTATCTTCACTTAAGCCATTAATGGCGAGTGGAACAAGATAATTTGGTTCATGCTTAAGTAGCGCACAGGCATCACAAGGAAATAAAGTTCTTAAGGTTTCTAATAAATGTTGATAACGTTGTTGAGGTGATAATTGTCGCGATAAGTCATTAATTAAACTCATTAGCGTCTTCAATAATAAATCTGTTGTCATTTTTACAACTCTGTTATTAAATTAACACCATTCTACTCGTTGTTAATAACACAACGCAATTAATAAGTTAATGAAAGCTAAACTATTTTTTATTGGCATAAGAAATGCTTGCTTTATAAAATGACGCGGAGAGTAAACTTTGCTTACTCTACGAATTTTAGCTAAACTATTTTAAATAATTCAAGAGGTTTTACTATGTTTTGTTACCAATGCGACCAAACTACTCGCTCAGAAAACGGTGATGGTTGTTCAACAGAAAAAGGCGTTTGTGGTAAAGATGCGACTACATCTGATTTACAAGATTTATTAGTTTATGCCATTAAAGGGATTGCTCAATATGGAAAACGCGCCCGTGATTTAGGTAAAACCGATAAAAAAGCCGATGAATTTATTTTGTATGGGTTATTTACAACTTTAACCAATGTTAATTTTAATGCTCATCGCTTTGTTGAGTTAATCCACGAAGCCATTGAAATTCGTGAGCGAGTTAAAACACTTTACGAAACAGTAGCAACAGAACAAGGTCAAGCCATTGAGGTGTTAAAAGGGTCGGCAAGTTTTATTCCTGCTAGTAGTCAAGATGATTTATTAATACAAGCCCAATGGGGCGCAATATTACGGGGGCAAGATATTGTAGGCGATGATATTATTGGTTTAAGAGCGATGATGATTTACGGGCTAAAAGGAACGGCTGCCTATGCTTATCATGCCTTTGTTTTAGGTTATGAAGATGATGTAATTTATGCTGGAATTGAAAAGGCGTTAGATTTTCTAAGTACTGACCCAACAGATGCTGATGCTTTATTAACAGGTAATATGGATATTGGAACGGTTAATTTAAAAGTTATGGAGCTATTAGATGCAGCGAATACGGGTAATTTTGGGGTTCAAGAACCTGCTCAAGCTCGAATAACGCCTATTAAAGGGAAGGCTATTTTAATAAGTGGGCATGATTTAAAAGATTTACACGAATTATTAGAGCAAACTAAAGATAAAGGGATTAATATTTATACACACGGTGAAATGTTACCTGCTCATGCGTACCCTATCTTGCGATCTTATTCGCATTTAGTGGGTAATTATGGCGGAGCATGGCAAAATCAAAATAAAGAGTTTGCCGATTTTCCTGGCCCTATTTTAATGACTTCTAATTGTTTAATTGAGCCAACAGCAGCTTATAAACAACGTATTTTTACCGCAGGACCTGTAGGATGGCAAGGTGTTCGACATTTAGAAAATCATGACTTTTCTCCGTTAATTAAAATTGCCTCAGCGATGCTGGGATTTAAAACAGATGAAGCTGAAAAAACGGTAACGGTTGGTTTTGGTCGTCATGCGGTTTTAGGTGTGGCTGATAAAGTCATTGATGCGGTTAAAAGTGGCGCAATTAAGCATTTCTTTTTAATTGGAGGCTGTGATGGTGCTGCTCCTGGACGTAATTATTATACTGAATTAGCCGAAAAAACACCTGATGATAGTATTATTTTAACATTAGGTTGTGGGAAATATCGTTTTCATGAACAAGACTTTGGTAACATTGGCGGCATTCCACGCTTATTAGATATAGGTCAATGCAATGATACTTATTCAGCGATTCAAATTGCTAGTGCTTTAGCTGATGCGTTTGAATGTGAAGTTAATGAATTACCGTTATCATTTATGATTTCATGGTTTGAGCAAAAAGCTGTTGCGGTTTTATTAACTTTATTATCATTAGGAATACGTGGCATCCACTTAGGTCCTTCAATTCCCGCTTTTATTACCCCAAGTGTATTAGCTATTTTAGTCGATAAATTCGATCTTAAAGCTAATGGCGATCCTGCCGAAGATTTAGCTGCTGCATTAAAAAAAGCGGCTTAAGAAAATACATAAAGAGCCGATATTTTATCGGTTCTTTTATTTCTTCCTCACATCTTTTAAATATAAAGGTCATTATGAGTTATTCTATTACTTTAGTTACATTGGATGGTAATAAAATTCAATTTAATTGTGAACCTTCACAAACGGTACAGGATGCTGCCGAAAATGCAGGTTTTTTCCCCCCTGCGATTTGTAAAATGGGCAGTTGTGGTTCTTGTCTTGCTGTTTGTGATACGGGTGATTATGAATTAAAAAATTACAGTGAAGGTTTATTACCTTCGGAGACAGAGGAAAGCAAAGCTGTTTTATTATGCCGCACTTATCCACAAAGTGATTTAATGATTCATGCGCCTTATAACTCAGATAGAATTCAAAATCATCAAAAAACACCCCGTGATGCGACAATTATTGAAATTAAAGTATTAGCCGAACGCACGATGTCTTTAGTTTTACAATTATCAGAAGATGAAGAACAAGGTTTAGGCTTTGATTTTGAAGCGGGACAGTTTGTTGAATTAGAAAGAGAAGACTTAAATTTAAAACGGGCTTATTCGATTGCCAATACCGCTAATTGGGAAGGTAGATTAGAATTTTTAATTCGTTTGCAAGATCAAGGAAAATTTTCTCAATTTCTAAAAGATCAAGCAGCAGTTGGGCAAGCGTTAAAAGTACATGGGCCGAGTGGAACGTTTGGGCTTCAAGGACAAAGTTTAAATCCACGCTGTTTTATTGCTGGGGGAACAGGACTTGCACCTTTTTTGTCTATTTTACGACGGATGGCAGAATGGGGTGAAGATCATCCAACCCAATTATTTTTAGGGGTTAACAATGAGGCTGAGATTTTTTGTCATCAAGAATTAAAAGATTTACAACAAAGTTTATCCAAATTAGAGGTAACTATTTGTGTCTGGAAACCTTCTGATAAATGGGAATGGTTTCGAGGAACACCCGCAGATGCGTTAGGAGTGTATTTAAAACAAACCGATGTTTTACCCGATATTTATTTATGCGGACCCCCTCGGTTAGTTGAAATCACGACTGAAATGGTACTGGAACAAGGAATTAATGCAGAAAATATTTATTGTGAGCGGTTTGGTTAAAAAATTAGCAACATAAGTTCTCATTAATATTTTTTTAAGTTTCTGACTAAATTTTAATAAATTTATTCTAAAAGCGCAATGGCTTAAAAAACCAAATAATAGAACCAATAAACAAGGCACAATTCTTATTAAAGGCGTAATTAATTTTGAAAACATGGCTTGTTATTGCTCAATCAGCACAAATGTTAACCCAAGCAGCTTCTCATATCGGTTTAAATGTCATTGCCATTGATTGTTTTGCTGATGTAGATACACAAACATTAGCAATACAAACTTATCAAGTAAAATCATTAGCGATTAATGACATAACAACGGTGATTGAATCATTAGATGAACATATTATTGAGTGCTTTTACGGAGCTGGTTTTGAAGCCTTTCCTGAAAGTCTCTATTTTTTAGAAACACGCTTTCAGTTACTTGGAAATTCAGCCACAGTTTTTAATCAACTTCAAAATAAATTGGATTTCTTCCAACGTTTACAGCAATTAAATATTACCCATCCTAGGGTTTTATTTGCATCAGAAAATAATAACACCTCTAAGATTCAAAAAAAAGCACCTTATTTAATCAAGCCATTTAATAGTTTAGGTGGTATTGATATTCAATTCATTAAGCATAATATAGTTTATTATCCACTAAAAAACACCCATTATTATCAACAATATTTATCAGGACAATCCTTGTCAGTTTTATTTGTTGCCAATGGTAAACACGCTACTATTATTGGATTCAATCAACAATGGACACTACCACAATCATTTGTATTTGCAGGTATAATTAATCATGTTAATTTATCCGTTACTCATCAACATAAAGTATCTGAATGGGCAAATAAACTGACTCTCAGTTATAATTTATTAGGACTATGCAGTTTAGACTTTATTTATTATAAAAATAAATGCTATCTCCTTGAAATAAATCCTCGCCCACCTGCGAGTATGCAGTTATACCAGAAAAATTTATTAACAATACATTATCAAACTTGCCAAGGTTACGCCTGCCAAGGTCAATTAGAACCATTTATTTACTCCACAAACAAACGTTATACCGCTTATCAAATTATCTATGCAATCAATAAAATAACAATTCCACTTAACATGAAATGGCCAACATATTGCTGTAATTTACCTCAATCAAATGTAATTATTAACCAAAAACAGCCTATTTGCAGTATCATTACTAATGGAATAGATTCTCAGTCCTTGCTTGAAGATTTAACTGACAAACAAAATCACCTTTTTACACAAATAAACCAAACTACATGATTGAATATAACGCGAGCGTAAATAAACTTAGTCAACCTTTAGTCCAAGAACTACTTGATAATGCTGATAAGTTAAGACTAGATGTGCAAACACTAGACAATGGTAGCGTCATTATTGATGCGGGGATTGAAGCCCCTGGTGGCTTAGAAGCAGGACGAATTATTACTGAAATATGTTTAGGAGGGTTAGGGACAGTGAGTATAACCCACAGTCCTTATGCTGAAAACTGGCCATTAACGATTAATGTTCATACTAGCAATCCTGTTTTAGCCTGCTTAGGTAGCCAATATGCGGGCTGGAGCTTGTCTCATGAAAAATATCATGCTTTAGGGTCAGGACCTGCACGAGCAATGGCTACTAAAACTAGAGAAGGTGAAGATGAACCAGTTGAAAAACTCTATAATGAATTAGGTTATCAAGATAATGGTGAAGAAACGGTTTTAGTAATTGAAAATGATAAAATACCCCCAACGGAAATTATTGAAAAAATCATTAAAGCCTGTGATATTGACCCTGAAGATTTAACCATTATCATGACTCCAACCAGTAGTATTGCTGGATGTGTCCAAGTAGTTGGACGGGTATTAGAAGTAGCTATGCACAAAGCACATGAATTAAAATTTCCCTTAGAAAATATTATTGATGGTAGCGGTAGCGCGCCACTTTGTCCGCCTCACCCTGATTTTGTACAAGCAATGGGACGGACTAATGATGCGATTTTATTTGCGGGTCAAGTCCATTTATTTGTCAGTGGCTCAGATGAAGAAGCTGAAAAATTAGCTAATGCCTTACCAAGTTCAACTTCTAAAGATTACGGCAAACCTTTTGCACAAATTTTTAAAGAATACGATTATGACTTCTTTAAAGTTGATGGAATGTTATTTAGCCCTGCCAGTGTTATTGTTAGTGCTGTTGAATCGGGAAATAGTTTTCGTGCTGGAAAACTAGATAATGCCTTATTAAAACAATCTTTTGGTAGTTAATTTAATTAGTTCAGAATTGGAGAGCTGGGATCAAACCGCTCTTCAAGCATTCAATATTAATTTTAGAGTCATTTTGTTTACTATTAAATCAGCACTGTATTTTATTTTTATTTTGTTGGTCAAAACCATTTCTATAAAACTTATGCTTTATTAAATACATATAACTACTCTGCAAAAAAAGTAGGAGTACTGCAAAAAAGTAATAAACTTTTTTCTAAATAACGTTATTAGCTATTTACAAATCACCTAATCAGATGTTTAAAAGCATTCAAAAGCATGAGATATTGACCATAGAATCGTTATTTATTGGTTGATTTTAATAATGCTAGACTATTTATAATCAACTACTGACTTGATAGTAATCTTCTTAAAATCATTTAGAAAAAAGTCTAATATGTTAAAGTTAAGTCACTGAATAACAATATTCGACTAAATTATTTTGTCAAAAATAAAATGACTTTAAGACTAAACTAGTGCAATTCTTTTTTTAAGCTATACTTAGGTTTTTAAATGCCATACGTAATAACATTTTTTAAAAATGAACCTTATGCCAAAAAACACTTTTTCACTACAGCAGCAGGAGAATAGCTGATGCAAGAAAATGGTAATACAGTACGCTTGCTTACTTACCGTGAGTTACTGTTAGTTTTGCAAAAATTATGCAAAGAAAAGCACACAGGAATAATGTTCATCAAAGATGAAATAGGTGAGTCTGCCCAATTAACCATTGAACAAGGTACAATTTTTGATGTAATTTTCAAAGGTAAAAGTGGTAAAGCAGCACTAGGTTTAATTAAAAATATAAAAGAAGGAAAAGCAACTTTTTCCAACCGTCTGGAACAAAAAAAAGGCACTGAAAAAAAGATCGCCTTATCAACCGTTCAAATTTTCCAAATACTGACATCTGAGATTCAACTAACAACAAAAAAACCTCAAGATCATATTCAACAAGTTAACACAACTGATGATGTGCCATTAACAGCAGCATCAACAATGATTCAAGAAGTTGCAGTAACTCATAATGAATTTAATGTAACTGAAAATTGGGGCATGGTTGTTATTGAAGCCCAACTAGCTACAATTATTGGACCTATTGCTAAAATCATTTTTTTTGATTATTCAACAGATATTATTCATGCTGCCAATAATTTTAAATTATTAAACAGTGTTGTAGAAAAAATATCGAAAGAAGTTTTAACGCCTGAACAACAAACACTCTTTAGACAAAATATTTTAGCCTTTATCACCCAATATAACTTAAAAGGTCATGATGCTATTTTACAAGCCTTAAAAGGTTCTGATAAAAAATTAAGGATGAATAATTCAACTCTTGGGCTTTGTGTCGCCAAACAAAATGTTCAAGGTGAATTTGGCCCACGATTAATCAATAAATTATTATTACAAATTGAACGTGCAGGAAATGTAGGAAGTTCGGTTAATTTACTTGCATTATTAAGACTTTTAGAAAAATCAGATAGAACAGGTCTGCTGGAAGTCCGTGAAAAAAGCAAAGCAGGTGGTTTTTATTTTAATAAAGGTATTTTAATTAATGCCGTTGAATGTGGTATGAATGGTAAAATTATTGCCATGGATATTTTGCAATGGGAGCACGATTATTTAGTCTTTAGACCCGTGGCTCAAAAAGGGGTTTCTCGACAAATTCAACAAACAGTTGATGGTTTAGCAAAAGAAATGGAGCTGTTAAAAATAGATGAAACATCTGCTAATAAAGCTCCGTTATCTCAATACAGTAAAGCTGATGAGATCACTTTACTTGCAAAAGCAATTGAATTAATTGAAAGTTGTGAGGGGGCGCAGGCTGAAAAAATATTAACCGATATTTTAATAAGCCATGATGATAATTTTAAGGCATGGCTATGGCTTTCACGTATATTGACAAATATGACTGCTATCGAAATGACTTTGAAAAAAGCAGGTCATATTCATTCTAAAAATGCGGATTTAGTGGAAGAAGTCAAGAAATTTACCCTAGCAAGAAAAACCATCACCACTGATTTCGTTATCCGTTGTCCTTTTTGTTGGATGCCAATAGCAGAAAAAGACAATGAATGTGATTATTGTCAATCAAATTTTTTCATTGAACCTAATTTTTTCAAAACAGTAGGTAAAGCAAAAACCGAAATACTGGATAATGCTATTGAACGCTATAGTCATGTATTACAGAAAGAGGACAATAAAAATAATCAACTTTATTTACGCTTTTATTTGGCAATGGCTTATTTGAATCGAAAATATTTCCAAGAAGGTTTAGATCAATTCAATGAAATAGCTCATTTAGCACCAAATAATAAAGCCCTAATAACCCAAGGACATATTTTAACGGATTATATGAATGCAGAGGGACTAAATTTTAATAGTATTATTCAAAAAGAAGCCGTTGAATCTCAACAAACGGAAGTAAGGAATAAACCAAAAGAAAAAATTTTAGTTGTTGAAGACAGCTTGGTCACTAGAAAAGTTATTACTAGAACATTAGTGGCTAATGGTTATAAAATTTTTGAAGCTAAAAATGCCTTTGAAGCTTTAAATGATTTAGAAGAAAAAAGTCCAGATATGATTTTATTAGATATTATCTTACCTGGAAAAGATGGTTATGAAATACTTGAAGAAATTAGACAAAAACCAATGTTTGAAACAACACCAGTTATTATGCTAACCTCGAGAGATGGTTTGTTTGATAAATTAAAGGGAAAAGTATCAAGTGCTAATGAATATTTAACCAAACCTTTTCAACCAGAAGAATTATTAACCGTTGTTCGCAAACACTTCGCAATAAATAAAAGTGAAAGTCTAATTGATTATATAGATAATGACACTGATAAATCTGCTACAATATCCCAAAAGATAATCAGCGAAGAGACACCTATAACTTCAAGTAACAATTTAAAAGCTAAAATATTAATTGTAGAAGACAGCTTGGTAACCCGAAAAGTAATTGCCAGAACACTTGTTGCAAGAGGTTATGAGGTTTTTGAGGCTAAAAATTCATTTGAAGCGTTAGCAGGAATAGAGCAAAAAAACCCAGATTTAATTTTATTAGATATAATCTTACCAGGAAAAGACGGCTATGAGATACTTGAAGAAATTAAACAAAAGCCCATGTTTGAAGAAACACCAGTAGTCATGCTAACATCACGAGACGGTTTATTTGACAAGATAAAAGGTAAGGTTTCTGGTGCAAATGAATATTTGACTAAACCTTTTCAGCCTGATGAACTATTAACCGTTGTGAGGAAATACTTAAGGTAAGAATTATGGTCAAAACACCTTATAAGGTTTTAGTTGTTGATGATTCTAGTATTATTCGCCAAGCTATTATTGATATTCTTGAATCCAGTGAAGCATTAAAAGTTGTTGGTGAAGCAGCAAATGGTCATGAAACACTTACAAAAATTCCTAAACTAAAACCTGATATAATTACTTTAGATATTGTTATGCCTAAAATGGACGGTCTAACTGCGTTGAAGCATATCATGATATTTCACCCAACACCGACAATTATACTTAGTAGTTTTATTCAAGATGGAACACCTATTACTTTTGACGCATTACGTTATGGGGCGATTGATTTTATCAATAAACCCTCAAATTTAGGCGAATTATCTTTAAAAGATAACTCTTTAGAGGTACAAAAAGAGCAAATTATTAAAAAGATTTGTTTAGCCGCAAAAGTAAGAAGCACCGCGCTTCAATATATTCGCTTAAAACCTAATCAAAAAACAACACCATTAAAAAAACGAGGGTGTAATAATTTAGTCGTATTTGGCGTAGGTGAGGGTGGTTATGGGTCATTATTAAAAATAGTTCCTAAATTAAAAGTTAATAATTCGACCGCCTTCATAATTATTTTTTACGACACCGCAGCACATATTAATGGATTTATTCGCTATTTAAATCATTTTAGTGCGGTTAATGTACAGCCTGCAATTAACAATGCTTTATTAGAAGTCGGAAGCTGTTACATAAGTACAGGTGAAGAATACGTTACTGTTCATGGAGAAAAAGGACGGTTAACTACTTATGTTAGTCCAGCTCCATTTTCTTCACGCCGAGGTTCAATTGACATGTTAATGTTTTCAGTTGCAGAAAACCTAGACAGAGATTCTCTGGGTGTTATACTTTCTGGAGCAGGCACTGACGGAGCAGAAGGATTAGAAGAAATAGTACGTGTAGGTGGAGGAGCAATTATTCAATCACCTGTTAGTTGCCTGTATAATAATATGGCTTTATACGCTTTAAATTTATGTGAAGCTGAAGTCGTGGTAGCAGATAGGGAAATTGCTACTGAAATAAATAATTTTTTAACATATTCGGTCAATTAAATGCCGTGTGAACATGATGATTCAATGAGGAAATTAAAATGAAATGGTTTAGAGACCTCAGTCTCAGGATAAGACTACTGGCCTTCTTCTTGCTTGTAGGGATTATTCCTTTCGCTGTAAGTGGTTTTATTGCTGCAACAAGTTCTTCTTCCGCCTTAGAAGAACAGATTTTTGACTCACTAACAGCGGTTCGACAGGTAAAAAAAGAGCGTCTTGAATCTTACTTCGCGGCGCGTAAAAGTGACGTTTCTGTTTTAGCTAACACAGTAACGGCAATGAAAAATGAAGGCTTTGAAAAATTGGAAGCCGTG
>DAOUSN010000063.1 GCA_030627205.1 Methylococcaceae bacterium | reverse complement strand
TTGAGTTGAATTTAACCTTAGCACAAAAGGTTATCAACATCCTTGTCTTATCCCATACTCTGGCTTCTAAGCTGCCTGTGCGGCAGTGAACTAGACAGTTATCCTAAAAAAGATAACTAATACAGGAGTATACACTAAATTTTCCAATTTGACCATCCAAAATTTCATGAGTTGTAACCACTTGATTTACAATAGTTTTTTAAAGGGCTAAAAAATAAAGGTCAAAATGAAATTTTTTTGAATTTAAGCTAATCAATAAATATATTAACCTTTATTTTCATTAAAATTATTATACTTTTAACTAAGCTTAATTAAAATTTCACCCCGTACAATTTCTGAGACATCACCGCTATAACGCTGTATACGGTTGAAGGCAATATTTTTATCAGAGAATTTAGAATCCAATTTTTTAAATGACTTAAATAATAATGGTAAAAAAGAAAGTGTATGTGAACCACAATCGTTAAAAGTTGCCAATAGTTTTGGTTGATTCCATAATAACAACGTTCCTCGGCGCATAGCATAGCCTAAAAACTTTCCTGTATTTCCCATTACTGCGATTGTCCCTGCAGTCATCCGAGAACCACAATAATCACCTGCATTACCTTCAATAAGAATCATGCCTCGACGCATGTGATCGCCTATACGTTCCCCTGCATTACCTTTGATTAGTACCGTACCGCCTTTCATACCTTGTTTATTACCTATTAATGCTCCACCTAAAAAATCACCGACATTACCATTAACTGTTAATAAACCTTGTTTCATTTCACAGGCAGTAAAAATGCCTGCATTTCCATTAATGTCCACGACTCCAGCTTTCATTTCTTGAGCTAAATAAGCACCGACATTACCATTAACAGTGATCCGTCCTTCATTTAAACCTTTAGCAATAAAATCTAGTTTTTCACAACTATTTTCAATGAAAATATTTTGGGTATCAGCTCCTGATATCTGAAACAATTCATCTACACGAATCTGAGATTTACCACTATAAAGTTTAATTTCACCTATTTCACTCAGACTTTTATTTTTCAATAAATGACAGCTTAGAGGTGACATATCGACACGTTGATTTAGTTTTATTTTCAATTTAAACGTCAGTGCATTCATTTCATAATCTCCTGTAAATGAAAATGATAAGGGCCCAATTTACCACCATAATTACCTGCACTAATACGTTTAATACCGTTATAAGCTCCAAGAGAACAGAAACTTTCAATTCCGATACGCATGGCTTTTTTAATATCAGCCTCAGTTAAACCATCAATAACAATTTCCATAACCGATTCAATTTCAGCAGATAATGCTGTTTTCGTCATGCCTTTTAATGTTGGACAAAAAGCATCATTACTTGAGGCATTTAACGCTTTATATTTAGAACCAACTTTTGAACCAGAACGAACAACACCACCAGGGAATGGTAAAATGATATTAGGAATTTTACGCATTTCCTCAACGGCTTTTTCACAAGCATTAAGGGCATCAACTTCTGATGTTGCTAAAACCAGTAAATTTCCGCCACCAATTGCTTCTACTTGCCCAGTGGTTTCTTCAACTAAAAACTCACCATCCATTACTGGAATCCGCCAGTAACGTTTATCAGCTATTAATTTAGAGGTTTGAAAACCATCACCAAAATAACGTAGGTTTTTACCTAAAGGAATACGTTTTCCACCACTTATACCCGCAAATAATGCTGAGGTTGGGGAAGTTAAAACACATTGCCCTGCCCGTGTTTCTAATTGCTTCATTAAGCTTTTACCACCCATTGCAAAAATCATTACCGAAACTCCAGGACGACCATCAGGGGTTTCAGAAGGGGCAAGTATTCGTTCAATATCAGCTTCACAACCACAACCAATAACTGAGGTTGCAAACCCTGTCATTGATTTAGCTGAGTTATATGCCCATTTAGGCGTTTGTGCGGTAATAATGACCCGCGTTGCTTTCATTGGAAACGCTTCTGCAAAGGTTTCATCAATGGTGACACCGTTAATAATCATAAATTGATTGTTTCCTAAAATTTTAAGTTATTTATGTTATAAATTTATAGTAATTATACCTAAGTTAACATTGATACCAAGTTTTTTATAATTAGTAAATTATCTTTATTTAATTAAAATAAAACTCGTGACTTCAAATAAAGCGATCTTGCCGTTAGCAGGTGGAAAATATTGTAAAATAACTGAATAGGCTTTGCCATCACTAGTATCTGTCACTCGAGGAATAACTACTTGTTGAGTACTTGAATCATAGGTTGCTTGAAAACTATTGGTTAAATCAATAGTACCTAATGAATTTAGCTTATTAAGAACAAATTTTAGAGTGTTCTTATCGGCATTAGTTGTCGTTGAATCTTCGGGTTTTAAATTAGCTTCATATAATTCATTAAAAACCCGAACTTTTGGAATAATAAATTCACCAGTAGTTGGGTTGTAAGTTGCTGACTTTAATTGAGCCTCTGCTGAAAGTAAAGGATGTACTCCACTGCCTGTTACTTTTATAACATATTGGTCATCACTGTAAGGTGATGCGCTAATATATTTTTCTGTTGTGGTATACAATTTATCAGCAGCTGGTGTTTCTGCATCTTTACCAAGTACTGAACGCCCAGGTCTTTCTAAAATAACCGAGCCATTTCCACATCCATCAGATGTTTCAGTATCTTTATCTCCTCTTAGAGGTGAAGAAACAGCAATTAAATAATTCTTTTTTGTTTCACCGACACCAATATCAAGTGAATTAGAACTATCAATACAAGGATCAATAACCCCTATTAATGCTCCGTCAAAAAAGCCTACACGATAGCTTAAGTATAGGTGATTAGATTCTCCTGCGCGTGAAATTCCACTAATAACTTGGTCTTCAGCTAAATCAGCATTTGTACTTGTTTCATCAATAAAACGTTCAAAAGTAACAAGCTTTTCTTCCATTTCAGTGGTAATTAAATCGGCATCAAAAACATAAAGAACCCAGCTTTTTTTACCGAAACAACTATTACCTTTTGGACACATTTCAAGACTGATAATCTCATTACCTTCACTAGGGAGTGTATACCAGTCTTTATCACTAGGATCGTGTAAATGTCCTCTAATTTTCCTGGAGGAATTTAAAGGAGTCGCCTGGCTAAAGCGGTCATTAAATTCAATATCAACATTATCATAAATAGTATTACCATTAATATCTTGATGGATGGTATTACCCGCTGAATCAAGAGGATTACCAATAATCAAAACTTTTAAGTTAGCAGTAGTTTTTTGACCAAATTGATTTAAAAAAGTGTATGAAAAATTATCGGTGGCAATTTCACCGGCGTTTAAAGCTAATACACTCGGAGCATCACGATAGAGGTTGTAAGTAAAACTTCCATCTGAATTTAATAGTAAAAATCCATACTCATTGGCAGGATCGCTATTAATTTGAATACTATTCGCATTACTTTCAATGGTTCTGCTAGTTACTTTTCCAGTTAAAATAGGAAGTGTCTCACCTCCAGCATCTATGATGGTAAAAGTATCTGATGGTTCTTCTATGTTAGCTGAGTCAAAGATAGTGTTACCTGCGGAATCAATAGGGTTTCCAATAATAGTTATATTTAATTTAGCGGCGGCTGATTTTCCAAGCTCGTCAAAATAAGTGTAAACAAAACTATCGGTAATGGTATCACCAAATTTTAAAGCTAAAACATTTGGCGCACCATTATAAAGCGTATAAATAAACGTACCATCGACATTTAAGACTAAAAACCCATAAGGGCTATTAGCAGAACTATTTAATTGAACGCTTTTAGTACGGGTAGATGTTACTGTTTCACTACTGGTACTGCTATCATCATTTGTGGTGACACTGCTTGTTATTGTTGATACGCTATTCGTACGGATAACAATATTATCATCTCTAGCAACAACAATATTTGATGTTGCTTGTTCTGGGCTGAGTTTTGAGATAAGTTCAATCGTTAATGTGGCAGTAGCCTGTTCATTAACTGCATTAAATGCGGTATAGCTAAAGATTTCATTTTTTTTATCATTTTCTAAAATATCATTGCTACCTTGAAATAAAGTATAGGTATATTCTCCTGTGGTTTTTAATTCCAATGCCCCATATTTTCCAATCAGTGAACCATTAATAATAACTCCTGTGACATTAAAATCATTACTGATGACATTACCTACTGCATCTGTTTGTACTCCAATAACCAATGAAGCTGTATCATTGAGTGCTGATGGTACGGCATTAGGTTTGGTAACCAGTTGAATTGTTAATTTCGCAATAGATTGTTCATTATTTTGATTAAATGCTGTGTATTTAAAAACATCTTTTACTTCTGTTTCTTGTTCTAAGTCATCAAAATTACTACCCCCAGGAAAAAGAGTATATGTATATTCACCACTAGAATTTAATTGTAATGCGCCATATTCACCAATTAAGGTATCATTAATAGTAACTTTATCACTATTTAAATCATTATCAATGACGTTTCCAGTTGCTGTTGTTTGTACACCTATCACTAATGATGTTAGATCATCTTTAGCTTGAGGTGGAGGAATAATATCCGTCGGTGTTGTCGGTGTCGTATCAGGTGTTGTCGGTGTCGTATCTGGTGTTGTGGGCGTATTAGTTACGGGAGGATCTATAAATAGAAAATCAGAAAATACATTAGGAGAACAAATAAGTAAAAAAATGGTTATGGCAGTAATATTTTGTTTCATGAGAATAGTTTCCTATAAATGTGTTAGATATGGTATCTACTATAGCTAACGATAATTTTTAATAAAGTAAATATAGTTGACTTTACTATATAGTATAGGACAAGATATAAAGAGTAGAGTTTTATTCTGTATCTACAAGTAATAACTATCAAGTAGTAAAGTACAGAAATCATTTAACATCTACGTGATATTAGCTTTTAATCAACCCAAGGGCGTGCTTGTTTAATCGCAAGTTTCCCTCGACTTCCATCCTCTGTTTCTGTGATTTTAAACTCAATATCTATCGCAAAATTATCATCAAGCTTATTTTCAAGATCAAGTTGCTTAATATATTGATACAAAGATACACTCTCATGATTATTACAAAGTTTGGTTAAATCATCAACGCAACGGGGTAAGCGCATAAATTCAGCATACATCGCAAACGGTAACGCATATCCTTTAGGCGCAATATCTTTTGCTAATATTTTATCTAATTCGGCGACATTAGCGGCTTTAACGCCTACGCTTACCCAATCATCATGACCTATATTTTCTAAAGCTTGTGGTTGAGATACTAAAATTTACAGGGTTGCTTGATAAAAGATTTAACATTTTTATGTCAAGAAAAGACACAAAAGAATTTATTTCCGTATTAAAACACTCTGAAAGCTTAAAAGACAATAAAATAATT
>DAOUSN010000033.1 GCA_030627205.1 Methylococcaceae bacterium | reverse complement strand
GTAGACCCCAGTTACAATTACCTTGTATTTATGAATCTCTTATAGTTGCAAAAATGAATTTTCATCAATTGATCTGTTTTCATTTTTTAACTAATTTTCATTTAAAAAATGAATTTAACATTTTAAATTCATTTTTGCAACTATAAGAGATTCATAAATACAAGGTAATTGTAACTGGGGTCTACCGCCTTATCGCCTTATTAGCGTTATTAGAGTGAACTTGGGTCAGAGTAAAATTCTTAAAATTTATAATAGCGAGATTCTCGCTATTATCATTACGATGAAAAACACGCTGCTCTGTTGCTTGTATCAATTCCCATGTTGATTCTCTACTTAAATATTCTTTTAATTAAAGTTGTCGCTGTCCTTTTTTAAGTCGAAACGAATTACCAATGGCTAGAATTTCATTTAAACTCCCCATCATAGTTTTATGATGGATAGTAACGGTTGCCTCTCCAAGCTGTACACTCATTTTTTGGTCAGTTTTCATCAATAGTACCCTTTTCCTTTTCATGCTTTTTTGACTTATTATCAATTATAATAACTTAAATATTTTTCTTTCGGCATAAATTATAATAACCTTTTATATAATCAGATGCTTGAGGAATAGACTGTAGTCTAATAAAAGGCAATGTTCTTATGATAGAACACATATCAATACAGCAATAAACATTAGGTAAATCAATCTCAAGCATATAAACACTATTTTCTATTAGCAGATTATCTCTATTTTCTATTAGCAGATTATCTTTTTTGATTTTATTCATAAAAGTTTAATATTAAGGAATATTTTTTTATTTTTGGATTAATTTTTATCAAGAATATTCTCAAATCCTTCTAATTTAGGAATTTTTTCTTCACTACATTTTATACCAGCTTCTTTTAAAGCTTGCTTCATACACAACATTTGTTTATCGGTTTGATGGATATGATCTAACATTCGATTAATTGCTTCAACAATAGGATCTGGCATATCAGTAGTTTCACCATAAGCATCAAAACCAATTTTATCTGCAGTTTTCTCTCGCAAAGTTTGAGACTGTCTAATCCTACCAGGAATTCCTGTTACTGTAGCTTGTGCTGGAATTGATTTTACCACCACAGAATTAGAACCTATCCGTGCATTTTCACCTATATTTATTGGTCCTAAAACCTTAGCACCTGCACCGACAACAACACCATTATCCAAAGTAGGATGACGTTTACCTTTGTTCCAACTTGTCCCCCCTAATGTTACCCCGTGATAAAGCGTACAGTCATCACCAATTACTGCAGTTTCCCCAATAACTACTCCCATACCATGATCAATAAAAAACCGCTTTCCAATTTTTGCCGCAGGATGAATTTCTATCCCTGTTAATCCACGTGAAAGATGAGCAATAAAACGAGCCAACCATTTAAAATTATAATTCCAAATAGAATGACTCAATCTATGAATAATAATAGAATGAAACCCTGGGTAACAGGTAATAACTTCAAATACCGATTGTGCCGCAGGATCACGTTCAAAAATATAATTGATTTCGGCTTTTATTTTTTTAAATATCATCAATCACTCTTATTATGGTTTTGGGAAAAGCGTAAAATTCCACGTAAAATATCTATTTCTTTAGCGTCTAATTGAATACGGTGATAGATTCTACGCAAACGACGCATCATTGAGCGTGATTTATCGGGATGTAAAAATCCTATATCCATTAATGTTTGTTGTAAATGTTGATAAAATAATTCCATTTGTTTAACTGTTGCTAAAGGTTGCTCACCTTGGTCACCGATAACATTATTGCTGTGTTTTACTCCTGTTGCCAAGAATAATTCATAAGTGACAACTTGAACAGCAGCAGCCAAATTTAATGAACTATACGCATCATTGCAAGGAATACGTAATAAATAATGGCATAAATCTAGTTCATGATTTTTTAAGCCTGAATTTTCACGTCCAAAAATAATTGCGATTGGGATATTTTGAGAGCGCGATAGACATTTTTTAGCACTTTCAGCAGGATTAAGCTCTGGCCAGCTAATGGTTCTAGCTCTGGCACTACAACCAATAACTAACTGACAATCATTAATCGCTGATTTTAAATCGGTATAAATAGTCGCATTTGCAAGAATATCATCAGCTCCAGAGGCTCTTGCGGTTGCATCTGCATTAGGAAAGTTTTTCGGCGACACTAAACGTAATTGTGAAAGCGACATATTTTTCATCGCCCGAGCAACACCGCCTATATTGCCAGCATGAGAAGTTTCGACGAGAATAATGTTAATATTATTTAGCAAAGTAGCTTACTCTTGTTAAAAAAGCATAAATTTTAACAAAAGATTTGTTACTCTAGTGATATTTATTACTCTCAAAAAATTATTAGCCTATGAACCCAATGCTTAATATTGCTATTCGAGCGGCAAGAAATGCCGGAGAAATTATTCAGCGTGCCGCTGAAAACGTTAACCACCTGACAATTAATTTAAAAACCAAAAATGATTATGTCACCGAAGTTGATCAAATGGCAGAGCAAGAAATTATTAATATTATCCATAGCTCATTTCCAGAGCATGGTTTCTTAGCCGAAGAAAGCGGCAAACAACCAGGAAATGATTATATTTGGATTATTGATCCTTTAGATGGGACTACCAATTTTTTACATGGATTTCCTGTTTATGCGATTTCTATTGCTTTACAACATAAAAATAAACTTCAATTAGCGGTTATTTATGACCCATTAAGAGATGAACTATTTACTGCTGAACGAGGTGGTGGCGCGATGTTAAATAATCGAAAAATTCGTGTGACTCAACCAAATAGTCTTAAAGGGACGTTAATTGGAACAGGATTTCCATTTAAGTCAAAGAAAGATTTAGCGGCTTACCTAAAAATGTTTGCAGCCTTAGTCGGAGATACTGCTGGGATACGTCGTGCAGGAGCAGCCGCTTTAGATTTAGCCTATGTTGCCTCTGGACGATTAGATGGTTTTTGGGAAATTGGCTTACAACCATGGGATATGGCAGCTGGAATTTTGTTAATTCAAGAAGCAGGCGGAGTATTAACTGATTTTTCCTTTAAAGACCGTTATTTACAATCAGGAAATATCATCGCAGGAAGCCCTAAAATACACCAATTAATGTATAAAGCCATAGAGCCGCATTTAACCGATAATTTAAAATAAAACTCATAAAAAAACCGTCGTATCAATTAAAATCCGACGGTTCATTAAAAATGAAGACTTATAGAAGATTATGCCATTGCATAAACTTTTGTATTTAATCTACTTTTATTACGGGCAGCCTTATTTTTATGGATAAGACCTTTAGTAACGGCAGAATCAATAATAGGAACAACTGTATTATAAGCTAACTGTGCTTCCTTTTTATTACCTGATTCAACTGCTGCAAGGACTCTTTTGATAAATGTGCGTAATTTGCTGCGTTGTCCTGCGTTGCGAATCCGGCTTTTTTCTGCCTGACGCGCTCTTTTTTTAGCTTGTGCTGTATTAGCCATAGTGACCTGATTCATGCTGTAGGTTGTAAGAACCCTATATTATCCTTGTTAAATGTTATCATTGTCAATACTATAAATAACTTAGAGATAATTTCATTGAGTAAAAAATTATTTAAGTCAGCCGCTGTTGTCAGTGGAATGACGATGATTTCAAGGATTTTAGGCTTTATTCGTGATATGCTTTTTGCTCGAATATTTGGCATAGATTCAGGGACAGATGCTTTTTTTGTTGCCTTTAAAATTCCTAATTTTTTACGACGATTATTTGCAGAAGGAGCATTTTCTCAAGCCTTTGTGCCAGTACTTGCAGATTATAAACAACAAGGAAGTAAAGAAGCATTAAAATTATTTATCAATAGAACCGCAGGCTCGCTGGCATTAATATTAATGGCAGTCACAATTATTGGAATGATTGCAGCCCCATTGTTAATTATTTTATTTGCTCCAGGTTTTATGAGGGAAGGCGGTCAATATGACCTTACTGTACAAATGTTGCGAATTACCTTTCCCTATTTATTTTTTATTTCTTCGGTTGCGTTTGCGGGAGGAATTTTAAATTCTCACGGTCGTTTTGCTATCCCTGCTTTTACCCCTGTTTTTTTAAATCTTTGCATGATTGCAACAGCTATTTGGCTTTCACCGTTAATGCCTGAACCCATTACGGCCTTAGCATGGGGGGTTTTTATTGCCGGGATGGTGCAATTAGCATTTCAATTTCCAGCCTTAAAGGCATTAGATTTAGTTCCACGCCCTCAATTTGGCTTTAAAGACCCCGGTGTTAAACGCATTATGTCATTAATGTTACCTGCTATTTTTGGGGTTTCAGTGACTCAAATTAATTTATTATTAGATACCTTACTTGCGTCATTTTTAGCTGCTGGCAGCGTTTCATGGCTGTATTATTCAGATCGTTTAGTAGAATTTCCTTTAGGTCTTTTTGGAATCGCTTTGGCCACGGTTATTTTACCTAATTTATCTAAAAATCACGCTGCAAAAGATTATATTGCTTTTTCACGCTCATTAGATTGGGGCTTACGATTGGTTTTACTCATTGGAATTCCATCGTCAGTAGGATTATTTTTATTAGCTGAACCATTATTATCAACTTTGTTTAAATACGATGAGTTTGCAATAAAAGATGTGCAAATGGCAGGAAAAAGTCTGATGGCTTATTCGGTTGGTTTATTAGGATTTATTTTGGTTAAAATTTTAGTTCCAGGGTTTACTTCTCGCAAAAATATGAAAACCCCTGTACGTTTTGGTATCTATGCAATGGTTGCCAATATGGTGTTCAATTTAATTTTATTTTATCCATTTGCACATGCAGGATTAGCCCTAGCGACATCATTAGGTGCATTTTTTAATGCGGGTTTATTATTGAAACGTTTATTAAAGGAAAAATTTTATCAACCTTTACACGGTTGGGTGAGCTATTTGAGCAAGCTTATCATCGCTAATGTAATAATGGGCTTAGGTTTATATTATTTTGTTGATACAACCCAGTGGTATTATTGGGAAGCATTCGATAAAATAACCCATTTAGCAATCACAATTATTTTAGCGGCTTTAGTGTACACTGTAGTTTTGTTATTAATTGGATTTAGACCGCGACATTTATCACCGCCAATAGCTAATTTAAGCACAGTGATAATTAAAAAAATCAGAAAAAAGCCTAAAAAATTTAATAAACGTCAATTATTAAAACAGCAACGTCATCGTGGACGCAAACAACATTAAGTGATTGGATAAATTCGTATGGCTTATAAAACCTTGACTACCTCTTCAAATGATTGTTGGCAACAACAAATGAGTGATGCTGTTAAATCTGTCGCCGCTCTTTGTAATTATTTAGAGCTTGATTCCACTCAAATTTTTTCAAATAATGCCCAGTTAAATTTTCCACTCCGCGTTCCAAAAAGCTTTGTTGATCGTATGGAAAAAGGCAATATTAATGATCCATTGTTAAAACAAGTTTTACCTGTTAGTGAAGAAATACAAACTATTGCAGATTTTAGCCTTGATCCTGTTGGAGATTTAACAGCCATGGCAACAGCAGGAGTTATACATAAATATCATGGGCGAGCATTATTAATTAACACTGGGAGCTGTGCGATTCATTGTCGTTATTGTTTTCGGCGTAATTTTCCTTATACAGAGTTTCAATTAAATATTCAAAAACAACAACAGGCGATTGCTTATTTAAATGAACATCACGAAATTAATGAAGTTATTTTAAGTGGTGGCGACCCATTATTATTATCAGATGCTAAATTAGGCGAGCTAATAAAGCAAATGAAAGACATTGAGCATTTAAAAAGAATTAGGATTCATAGTCGTTTGCCTATTGTATTGCCCGCTAGAATAAATGATAGTTTACTTAAAGTCCTCACCGAAACTAATAAACAATTAATTATGGTTGTTCATTGCAATCATGTTAATGAATTAAGTGCAGAAGTCGGCGTTGCCTCTGAAAAAATGCGCCACGCAAACATCATTCTCTTAAACCAAAGTGTATTACTTAAAAATATTAACGATGATGCTTTACAACTTGGTTTATTAAGTGAAAAACTATTTAGTTTTGGAATTATCCCTTATTATTTACATTTATTAGATAAAGCTTTAGGAACAGCGCATTTTGAGGTTTCAAAAGCTACTGCTATTTTATTAATGCAGCAGTTACAAGCTGAATTATCTGGTTATTTAATTCCTAGATTAGTTGAAGAAGAAGCTGGAATGAAGGCAAAAACTATTATTTTTTAGTAGCATAGTAATACTATTTTTCCCCCTGTTTTATATTTATTGATGATTAACTTAGAAAAACCACTGCCACAACCTTATCAGGTCTTCACTGAACATTTATTACATTTAGGAAAACTCAGCGAATCAGATTTACATAAATCAAAACGGGTTCAGCAAACCACAGATAATGATACTTTGCCGTATTTATTGGTCAAATTAGGTTTATGTTCTGAACAAGATGTAGCCAATGCGCTGGCAATTAGTTGCCAAATGCCTATTGTTAATAAAGACGCTTATCCTGATGAATCCCCGTTACCAGAATCCGTTTCTATACGATTTCTAAAACACTATCATTTAATTGGTTTAAGCAAAACAGCGGATGAAATTGTAATTGCCGTCAGTGATCCTGAAGAACGGTTTATTACTGAATCATTAATCTTAGCCACCGATAAAAAAATTATTACTAAAATTGGGTTACCTTCTGAAATTAATGCGGCTTTAGAAAAACAGTATGGTGAAGGAAAATCTCAGATGGATTTAGCCGTCAGTAATTTAGGTGATACTGAAATAGATGAAAATGATTTAGAGCATTTAAAAGATTTAGCCAGTGAAGCCCCAGTGATTAAAATGGTTAATTTGATTCTCCAAAAAGCAATTGAAACTGGAGCGTCTGATATTCATATTGAACCATTTGAACAACGTTTAATTGTTAGGTTGAGAATGGATGGAGTTTTACAAAATATTGACGCACCCCCAGTTTCATCCATTGCCGCAGTCATTTCAAGAATTAAAATTATGGCAAAATTAAATATTGCTGAACGCCGTTTACCCCAAGATGGACGGATTAAATTACAAATGTTAGGTAAGGAATTAGACTTAAGAGTCTCCACCGTACCAACTATGTATGGCGAAAGTATTGTGATTCGGTTGTTAGATCAAGAAAATACTGTGTTAGATTTTCAAGCGTTGGGATTTACAGGTAAACCTTTAGAAAATTTCACTGAAATTTTAACTAGACCTCATGGAATTATTCTCATTACAGGGCCTACTGGAAGTGGCAAGTCCACCTCACTTTATGCCGCATTAGCTCAACTTAATACTTCATCTAGAAAAATCATCACCGTAGAAGACCCTGTTGAATACCAATTAGAAGGCATTAATCAAATTCAAGTCAAACCGCAAATTGAATTAACCTTTGCAAGAGCCTTGCGATCAATTGTGCGACAAGACCCTGATGTGATTATGATTGGAGAAATGCGTGATTTAGAAACTGCTAAAATTGCAGTGCAATCAGCCTTAACTGGGCATTTAGTCTTATCAACCCTACATACTAATAACGCCTCTGGTGGAATTACTAGGTTATTAGATATGGGGCTTGAAGAATATTTATTAACCTCAACAGTTAATGGTATATTAGCGCAACGATTAGTGAGAAAATTATGTGAACACTGTAAACAAGCGTATCAAGCAACAGCCGAATTGATTAAATCAATGAAACTAGAACGCTTTAGTTCATCTACTGACATGACTTTATATCAACCGAAAGGATGCGAGCATTGTGGTCAGATTGGCTATAAAGGACGATTAGCCATTTTAGAATTTTTACCGATGAATGATGACATTCGCCGCTTAATTATGGAACGCAAAGAAGCTGGAGAAATTCATAAATTAGCGGTTAAACAAGGTATGTTAACGATGGCAGATGATGGTTTTATGAAATCCTTAAAAGGTCTAACAACCCTTGAAGAAGTGATGCGCGTGACTACGGAGTCTTAATAATGGCTGAATTTTTTTATAAAGTTATCAACAATAAAGGTGAAACCGAGGAAGGATCTCGTGATGCTTTAAATCAGCAGGAATTATGGATTTCATTGCAAAATGAAGGCTTTATGCCCATTAGTGTGAACAAAGGTAGTGCAAATAAATTTTTAGGCATTAGTTTAGGAAATAACAAAAAAATCCTAACGATAAAATATGTTAGTTTATTTACCGATGAAATGACGACCCTTTTAGAATCAGGTTTACCATTAGATAAATCATTATTAATTTTAATGGACTTAAATGAGGATAATGAGGTTTTTAGAAATTTAGTCAGTCAAATATTGGAAAAAGTAAAAGGCGGAACATCCTTTGCTGATGCGTTAAGTAGCCAAACAGGAGTATTTTCAAAGTTTTATTTAAATATGATTCGTGCTGGTGAAGCAGGTGGAAATTTAGCAAGTGTATTAGCACGATTATCAGATTATATGCAGCGTTCTAAAGAGCTTAAAGATACAGTTAGTACCGCTTTAATTTATCCCACTATTTTATTAGTGATGTCAGTTGCCTCATTAACAGTCATGCTAACATTTGTTGTTCCACAATTCTCGGAGATGTTTGCTGATGCAGGCAAAGAATTACCTGTTCCTACCCAAATTGTGGTGGCATTGTCAGATTTTCTACAAAGTTATTGGTGGTTATTGGCAGGAATTATTACCATTATTTATTTTTACATGAAACAACAGCTTAGTGACTCTATCACCAAAAAACAATGGGACAGGCGGTTTTTAAAACTCCCGTTAGCAGGGGAAATCATTCAAAATAAAGAAACCGCTAATATTAGTCGAACCTTAGGAACATTATTAGGCAATGGAGTGTCTATTCTTGACGCGTTGTCTATTGTCAAGGAAACGGTGGGAAATTTAGTGTTAGCTGAGGTAATTGATGATGCGGTAACTGATTTAACTCAAGGTAAAAATATGAGTAATGCTTTATTAAAAAGTGAGCTATTCCCCAAAATGGCGATGCAAATGATTAAAGTTGGTGAAGAAACAGGTAAACTTGAAGAAATGTTGCTTAAAATGGCTGAGATTTATGATAAACAACTCACAACAACTATTCAACGAATGTTAGCATTATTAGAACCTTTATTAATTGTGGTTTTAGGGTTAATGGTTGCAGGTATTATTGCCTCAATTTTATTAGCAATTCTTAGTGTAAATGATTTAGCTTTTTAATTAATCAACGAAATAAAATATGAGTTACCAACAGTATATTAATGGTAATGTCTATACGATTTCTCCAACTATTTTTTAAACAACCTTAAATTAAAATGATTAAACAGAAATTATACAAACAACAAGGTTTTACCTTATTAGAACTTTTAGTGGTTTTAAGCATTATCGCTTTACTCGCAGGTGTTGTTGTTCCTAAAACTATTGAGTACCTAGATGATTCTAAAGTTAAAACTACACGCTTACAAATTGAAGAATTATCTACTGCTTTAGATATGTATAAACTTGATGTAGGGAGTTATCCTAAAACCGACCAAGGTTTACAAGCTTTAGTTGAAAAACCAAGTAATGGTAAGCGTTGGAATGGTCCTTATGTGCGTAAAAATAAAAAAATTCCACAAGACCCATGGAAGCAAGATTATCATTATGTCTCACCAGGTGAACATGGTACATTTGACTTGTATAGTTTAGGAGGAGATGAACAAGAAGGTGGCGAAGGAACTGACCAAGATATTACTAGTTGGGAAGAATAAGCTAAATTAAGCCAATGCGGTCTTTTAATAAGGGTTTTACACTCGTTGAATTACTAATTGTCCTTGTCATTATGGTATTAGGGGTATCGCTTGTAGGCCCTAATATTTCATCAGGAAGTGATCGTGCAAGTCTTAAAGCTGCTAGTCGTGATTTAAAATCAGCGTTAAGATATGCACGAGGGCAAGCATTAGTGAGTCAACAACAAGTTACCGTTACTCTTGATTTAGCTGCGAATCATTATAAAATTAATGGTAAGCATCAAAAAAGTTATCAATTAGCTAAATCTATAGAAATTAACTTACGTACTGCCCAAGTTGATATTGAAACTGACCAAAAAGGAAGTATTCGTTTTTTCCCTGATGGTTCGTCAACAGGTGGACAAATAACCTTAACTCAAGGGGAAATAGAAATAAATGTTATTATTAATTGGTTAACAGGCCATGTTAAAATAAGTGAAGATAATGAAAGATAATGTCAAACAACAAGGGTTTTCTCTACTTGAGATTTTAGTGGCTTTTTCTATTCTCGCGTTATCTTTAGGAATTATTTTAAAAATTTTTTCATCTGGTTTACAAACAGCCGCCCTTGCTGAAGATTATACATTGGCAGTAGAAATTGCTGGATCGCTACTTGCAAAAACAGGTGAAGAACACATATTAGAACTTGGTGAAAATAGTGGTCAGGAAAATGAACGTTTTAACTGGCTGGTTCAAATAATATCAATAGACCTTGATATTAATTCTCAATTACCAGAGTCACTTGCAGAACGCGTTGTACAAGTGAAGGTTACCGTCAGTTGGGGGGATAAAAACCCACGTTCTATTAATCTAACAACCCTTAAATTAATACCCTTCGTAAATAGCGTTAAATGAAAAAAACTCAACGTTTTTGTCAGCAAGGATTTAGCTTAATTGAAGTCCTTATTGCCTTATCACTCTTGAGTGTGATGATGTTAATGCTGTTTGCAAGTTTAAGAATTAGTGCAAAAAGTTGGGATAAAGGTGAAAGTAAATTAGTAGAAGTCAGTGAAATGACCTCAGTACATAATTTTTTTCATAACCAATTAGCTGCATCATTACCGTTATGGGATGATTTTATCGAAGAAAATAAACAATTTTCCTTTCAGGGAAGTAAACAAGAATTACAATTTATTGCAAGTTTACCAGCAAGTTCAGGGCGACTAGGACTACAACGTTTTAATATCCGCCTAGAAAATAATAAAATAAAAGTTGCTATCAAACCTTTTTATCCAACGCTAGTAGGTAAAAAATGGCAAATAGAGGATGTGGTTTTAATTGATAACATCTCAATGTTAACTATTAGCTATTTTGGAAATGAAAAAATAAAGGATATTGGCGAATGGCAAAACGAATGGGCTTATGACCATCTTCCACAACTGATTGCCATTGATATTAAAACTCTAAAAGAAAATTACTGGCCACAAATAATTTTAAAACTTAATAACCAAGAAGCTCCAAAAAAATCACTAAACATATTTGAAAAAGCCCTTGAGAGATCAAATAAAAATAAAAACTCAGATACAGATAAAACTAATCCATTCTCAAACAGGAGTGGCGTTAGTTTTAGTATTATGGGTACTGACATTATTAACCATTATGGCAGGAAGTTTTGCGCTTAGTATGCGCCGAGAAACCAGTATCATTGCTAATAGTCGTGATAAAGCACAAGCCATCGCCATCGCAGAAGCGGGAATTATATTTGCACAGCTAAATTTATTACTAGTTGATAAAGAACAGCGTTGGCGAACTAGTGGACATATTTATCCAGTAAATTTTAACGGGGCTATTATTCGAATTAAAATTCAATCAGAATCAGGGAAAATAGATATTAATCGTGCTGATGAAAAATTGCTAACAGGGTTGTTAATGCAAACTGATATAGAATCACAACAATATCAATCGGTTGTTAATGCTATTCTTGATTGGCGTGATAAAGATGACTTAATTAGAATTGATGGCGCAGAAAAATCCACTTACGAGGCTGCTGATTTAACCTATCAACCGAGAAATAAAGTCTTTCAAACCATAGAAGAACTTAGACTAGTTTTTGGTATTACCCCTGAACTGTTTGAACAATTGAAACCCATGATAACGGTTTATTCAAAACAAAAAGCGGTTAACTTGAAAATGGCTAATAGAAATGTATTATTAGCAGCAACAGGTTTAGATATGGAAATTATTGATACTTATCTTAATGAACGAATTAATAGTGATAAAAATCAACTACCAGACCCTTCATTTCCTCAAGCCATAGGAAAAAAAATGAATAATCAAATAAAATCAGTTTATACTGTTATTGCTGAAGCTAGACTTGATAATGGCGCAAAGGCACGTGTACAAGTGGTGATGAAACAAAGCCATAGTTATGCTAAACAGCCTTTTATCATCCTTGATTGGAAACGCTACGCATCCTTAAAAAACTCCCTTTTTTCAAAAGAGTTGGAATCCTTACTTATTACTCAAGATGCTAAATTCAACGTTCGATAGTCGTGTTATTAAAAAATTTTTCCATTGGTGGAAAAAAGAACTTTCTTTTTTAATCCCCAATGCTCTTAGCCAACTTCTTAATGATAATGTAGCTTTCCTCATTATCCAAATTAAAGCAGATAAAATTTATCTTAATTATCTTGATAATAAAACTACAAAGTTAGTAACCTTAGAGCTTAATGATAGTGGTTTAGCTGATTATCAGCAATTAAAGCGAGATAATTTAATCCTAGAAAAAGCAAAAATTATAGTAAGACTTAATAATGATGAAGGAATTGTAAAAAGCCTAATTTTACCTAAAGCTGTCGAAGAAAATTTAACCCAAGTTATTAATTATGAGCTTGACCGCTATACCCCTTTTACTCAGCAACAAGTTTATTATGCTATTAAAAAAATCAGTACTGATGCTGATAAGATTAATCTAAAACTGATTTTAACACCTAAAAATAAACTAGATAATACCTATGAAATTCTTAAAGAATGGGGGATTATCCCTTGGATAGTTGATTATGAAGGACTTGTCAATGATTTAGATAATGATTATGAATACTATAATTTATTACCAAAAGAAAAATGCTATAAACAAAATAAAAAAGCACTTATTTTTCAATCATCATTGATTGCAATTATTTTATTATTACTTAGCTGTAGTTTGATATTACCTGTTTGGTTTTACTATGATTCAGGACGGGTACTTGAAAATGAGATTAAAACTCTTAAAATAAAAGCCTCAGCAGTTCAAGAGTTACAAAATAAAATGGCGATTTTATCAGAAAAAACAGATTGGCTAATTGCACAAAAAAAGAAATATCCACCTTTAATTGAAATCTTAGAAACCGTCAGTAAATTACTTAAAGATGATACTTGGTTAACGATACTTGACTATAAAAATGAAAAATTACATTTAACCGGTGAGTCTCCTGCTGCCTCAACATTAATTAAAGTACTTGAGTCTTCACCTTTATTTTCAAATGCTGATTTTGAATCAACCGTCACTAAAAATAAAACAACTGGATTAGAACGATTTAGAATTACTGTAAATATTAATTCGAGAGTAACTGATGAAACAGAATAATTATCAAAAAAACCAAAAATGGTTAGCAATTGGTCTGTTAGTAACTATTATTACTTTAGGAGTTGGTTTAATTGTTTTGCCACTAATTTCTCTAGGATTAGATTACAGAGAAATAAGACGTGACCATATTTTTAACCTTAGGCGTTATAAAAATATTCTGAAAAAAAAATCAGTCTTGACTCATAATTTTAAAATTCTTAGTAAAAAATACAGTGAACAAAAT
This sequence comes from Methylococcaceae bacterium, assembly GCA_030627205.1. GTDB lineage: Bacteria > Pseudomonadota > Gammaproteobacteria > Methylococcales > Methylomonadaceae > WTBX01. The sequence goes on along the minus strand of DAOUSN010000033.1, from coordinate 18,373 downwards.
TATTTTTATACTAGTGAAACAATAGCTTTAGCCTCTGCTGAATTACAGTCAGCTATTACTGCTGTAATAATAGATGCAGGTGGGCAAATTACTAGAAAAAGTTCATCATCTAAAAAATTAGAAGATAATTTTACCCGCATTATTATTGATGTTAATATGACGGTAGCAATAGAGTCTTTGAGAAATATACTTTATGAAATTGAAACTATGACTCCTCTAGTTATTATTAATCATATAAGGATAAAATCAGGGGTTAAAAAAAGAAATATAAAAACTAGAAAGTTAGAATCAAATAACCAGTTGACAGTTAACTTTAAAGCCTCTAGTTTTGTAGGTGTTCAGTAATATGAATTCCAAATTAATAACAATATTATTATTTATTGCCATCATTTTAATTATAACCATTAGTGCTGAAACTTATTATGCTAACTATTCCAAATCAAAAATAGATAGAGAACTTAAAGATATAGTTGTAGGTAATATAGAAATAGAAACATTACCCTCTATTAATTTAAAAGAAAAATCAGTAGAACATTATCCTGATCTAATTAAACGACCTTTATTTATCAATACAAGAAAACCTATTGAAACAGTTACTACGGTAGAAGTAAAACCCGAAACTAAAACGGTAACGTTTAAACATGAGCTAATTGGTGTTTTTGGTGATAACACTACGGTCAACGCTTTGTTTAGGAAAAAAAGATCTAAAAAGATGAAAAATAAAAATGGAAAATTTTTTATTGTTAATGAAGGTGAAAAAATAGAGGGTTGGCTTATAAAAAAAATTAATTCAAATACGGTTATTATTGAAAATAATGGCAAAACAGAAACGATTGAATGGTCTAAATATAAACCTAAAATACAAAAAATATTTAAAGCTCCTATAAAAAAGAAACATACCTCTTCTAAAACTAAAAAAATACCCCTTAAAAATAATCCTTTTAATAAAAAAAATAACCCTTTTAATAAAAACAAGTAGTCTATTTATCCTCCGCGAATATAAGTATCAAAAAACATTCTTAACCATTAAGGCGTAATTTGTCAGTTAATGACAAAAGTTACCCTTTTGTATTATTACATATAGTACATTTTCCTTGGTTTCCATTCTTCAGGTCACTGTCATTAGATTAAGGAGTTAAGGAGTTAAGGCGTTAAGTAATTAAGGGATTATTGGTTTATTCTTAAAAAGGTAGACTGTGTAAACACTGTCTACAAAAATTTGTCGACAGGAAAGTCGTCAGGAACACAGGTGGAATTTCACAAACTATGCATCAAAATAAGATAGTATTGAGTAAAGATACATAAAAAATGTAACTTGGTCTATTAATTGCTTATATATCACTATGATAGCTTATTTATCATTATGATAACTGGTAAGCAACGATTAAGTTTATTCATTAATTAGATTGTTGTTTAATAAAGTTGAATCTAGTTCTAGTTTTTTAATTCTCGTTAGTGACATTATTTATTTATTATGTTACGGTCTATTTATATTAATTTTATAATATGTGAACACGCATGAATATTGATAATAACAAGGGATTTACCCTTATTGAGTTAATGATAACCATTGCCATAATAGGTATTGTTACCGCGATTGGTCTTCCTAGTTTTAAGAGTATTATGAGTAGTAGTCGTTTAACTACTAATGCTAATATGCTGGTTGCCTCATTAAACTTAGCGCGGAGTGAAGCTATTAAGAGAAATACAATAGTCTATGTGGCAAATATCGGAAGTGTAGAGCAAACATGGGAAAATGGTTGGAATATTTTTATAGATGGTAATGGAAACAAAGTATTTGACGAAGGTGATGAGAAAGATACGCTTTTAAAAACCTACCAAGCTTTAAATAATAATTATACTTTAAGAGTCGGTGGAAATATAAAACGCTGGCTAGCCTATAAACCTAGTGGTTTATACACAACCTCAACAGGTAGAATAGGTGATTCATTTCGTCTTTGCACTATGGACGCTGATAAAAATAACTCGCGTAAAATTACCTTAAATAATATAGGTAGAGCGCGGGTTGGTGATAATGATCTATCCTGCCCATAAACCTCATTTCATTCAATTAGGGGACTTAAATGAAAAAAAATAACGGCTTCACCTTAATTGAAGTTTTGATTTCCATGTTAATTTTATCGGTTGGTTTATTGGGGTTAGCGGCTTTACAAATGACAAGCTTACGACAGAATCTTAGTGCTTATCACCGAACGCAAGCAACCCAATTAGCTTATGATATAGCAGATCGTATGCGGGTAAATATTGATGAAGCAAAATTAGGCTCAAATAGTGTTTATGTCAAAAAAACATCATCTAGCGCAAATAAAAAAACTTCATGTACTACCGTAGCTAGTGTTTGTAGCCCAGCACAAATGGCTGAACAGGATTTATATGAATGGTATGATCGTCTAGGGGCTGTACTCCCTAATGGATTAGGGATTATTGAAAGTATTGGTACTATAGATAAACGATTATTTACCATAAAGGTTAGTTGGAATGATAAAAATAAAACTAAGGATGAGTTTAAAATCAGTGATATAGCAACTTTTGAAGTGAGTTTTAAGTTATGAAAAATTATCTTATAAGCACTAAACAAAATGGGATGACTTTAATAGAGATTATGGTTGCCATGACCATCGGTTTATTTTTATTAGCAGGGGTTATGCAAATTTTCTTAGGCAGTCAACAAAGCTATCGTTTGCAAGAAAATTTATCCAGAATGCAAGAAAATGGACGTTTTGCGATGGATTTTTTAACTAGAGATATTCGAATGGCTGGGTCTATGGGGTGTGTAAATATTAATAATAATGATGTAAAGAGTAGGCTAACACCCTTTAATTCATTAAATTCTAATGCCATATTTAATGAGTTCACTAAGGGAATTTCAAATGATATTTTTCCTTCTAATGATAGCTATGACCTGAATACCAATAAATTAACTTTAAAAAGCATGTTGCCAACAGATATTTTTATAAAAGCACCTGGACCATTAACCCAAAAAGAGGTTAAAGATTCACAAAAAAATGAACTTGAGGTAAATAGCAATGTTATATTAAAGAATGGTGATATTGTTATGGTCACTAATTGTGATAAAGGGGATATTTTTAAGATCACTAGTTTAGACTCAGCAAGAGAAAAAATTGGGCATGATCAAGATATAAAACCGTTTTCGATCGCTTATCGAGAAGATGCCCAGATTTATAAAGCTAATTTTGTTACTTATAGTATTAAAGATTCTTCTTTATACAGAAGAATGAATGGAGAAGATAAACAAGTTTTAGTGGAAAACATTGAAAATATGCAAATTTTGTATGGTGAAGATACTAATGATGACGACACCCCTGACTATTATGTTTCTGCTAATCAGGTTGTCAATATGAAAAAAGTAATTAGTATTAGAATTAGCTTACTAATCATTTCTCCTGATAATAATTTAGTCACTAATATCACCCCTTATACCTATAACGGCGATGAAATAACGCCAACAGATAAACGTTTAAGACGGGTATTTTCCTCAACAATTGCTATTCGTAATAAACTACCATAATTTAAAGGTGATTTTGATGAAAAATAAAGGCTTAAAAGATCAATCAGGAGCTATCTTAATAGTTAGCTTAATTATGTTATTATTATTAACCTTGATTGGAGTTGCAGGCTCGCAGGTAACAGGGCTTGAAGAAAAAATGGCGAATAATAGTCGAGACCAAAACTTATCTTTCCAAGCAGCCGAAGCAGCATTAAGAGCGGCTGAGGTAAAAGTGCAGAGTAAAGATACCACTGTAGAGTTTGATTCTAATATTGAAAATGGGTTACTTGCTATAGATAATCCCCTGCCTAATTATTTTGATCCGTCAACATGGGAAGATGATGCGTCTTTTTCCTTTGATTCAGGAATAGAGGAAGTGGCAACCCAGCCGCGTTACTTTATTAAATATATTAGAGATAGTACCCCATCTAGTGTAGAAAATTGTAGTGGCTATGGTCAAACTGCAAAGTGTGAGGAGATTGTTTCTTATTTTATTGTGACTGCAAGAGGGACTGGGGCAATGGATACAAGCCAGTCTTATTTAAGATTATATTATGGCAAAAAGTTTAAATAACTAAAGGTAAGCGTAATGACTAAAATTCTTATATTGATAACCCGGTTAGTCAGTATTCCTTTATTGATGATCTGTACTATTAATAATGTGTTAGCTGACCCAGGTAAACTAGTTAATAGTCCTTTATTTGCATCAACCAATAATGCACCACCAAATATCTTTTTCGAAGTCGATGATTCAGGATCTATGGATTGGGATATTCTAACTAAAAGGCATTGGAGTGATTATGCTTATAATTCTGATACCAGTAATTCTGGTGGTGAGGAGGTGAGCCGAGGTCTCTTTAGAGGTTATACAGGCAGTAAATATGGTTTCTTTCACTATATATTTGATAACAGCGATAGTGTCTATACTAATAATTGCACAGGATCTTTTGGACTTACACTTGAAACCTGTGATGTAGAGACTGATTGGCGAATCAAATCCTCATCAGTTAATATTGCTTATTATAATCATAATATTACCTATAAACCTTGGGTTAAAGGAGATGGAGGTACATTGGATGATGCTGTGTTTACCTTAGCAAAAAGTAATCCGCAACCTGAGACAGACGGGTATGGTGAAACTAGAAACTTAAATGATTTTATTTATCATGTTTGGACAGATACACATGGTTTTGACGAGGCTGACGGTCGTCCTAAAAGTAAAAAAATGAATAAAACCACCGGTCCAAATAATCTTGTTGATTGGTGGGATGAACACAAACGATATACCGTTACGGAATCATCGATAATTGTTGATCAAGTCACTTATACAGGACGTGGAACAGTAGAAACGTTTACCAATTTAGCAACATTAACAGGAAGTGGAACACATCAGCTATTAGGTGGTAAAACCATCGAAAATACCAAACAAAATATTGCTAATTGGTATCAATACTATCGGAAAAGATCATTTGTTGCTAAAGCATCTATTGCTAAGGTTATTTCTAAAAACCCAACTTATTTGTATGGTTTAAATTTTATTAATAATTCTACTTTTCCTTATAAAAATGCGACAGCAAAATTAATAGAAGTTCCATCCGCTACTAGTTCAAAAACACATAATGTTGAATTGGTAAAAAGTCTTTTTACGCTTAAGTGGCCAGATAGAGGAACACCTCTAAGGAAAGGTCTTGAGCGAGTAGGAAAGTATTTTGATAACACTGATGGTAAAAAAAATCCAATCATTGAATCATGTCAAAAAAACTTTACCATTTTATTTACCGATGGTTATTGGAATGGAGGTACTCCATCATCATCTATCGGTGATAGTGATCAAGACGGTCGAAGTATTACCGTAGCAGATGTTGCGCAACACTATTATTCTACAGATTTGAGTGCATTAGAAGGTCATCAAGAGATGGTGACCTTTACAGTTGCTTTTGGTCTTAAAGGTATTTTAAAGGATACCGATGGAAGTGGTTGGCCTAATCCTGAGTTAACCAAATCTTCTTCAGGTTGGGGAGATCCCATTGATGCAAAAGATGAATCTCCTGAAAAGATTGATGATTTATGGCACGCGGCCTTTAATTCAACAGGAACATTTGTTTCCGCTGAAACCCCAGAAGACGTTGCAAAGGCTTTGGAAAATGCCTTAGCAAATATTGGTGATCGCGTGGGAAGTGCTACGTCAATAGCTTTTAATACTACAACACTTGAAACTAATAGTTCGGTATTTTTAGCTGAATTTAGTGGTTCAGGAGGTCAATGGACAGGTGATATAAAATCATTTACATTTAATGCAGGTGGAAAAATATCATCAACAGCTGATTGGTCTGCAGCCACAAAATTACAGAATAAAGCAGAAAGCTCTAGAAAAATATTTACTTATAATAAAACAACAGGAAAGAGTGTACCTTTTTTATGGACAAGTTTAATAGAGTCACAAAAAAATGATCTTAGAGTAAATCCTGATGGTTCAAGTTCACAAGATGATGGTGATGATGATGCTAAAGCGAAAGAAAGGTTATTATACTTAAGAGGGAAACGAACAAATGAGGTATCTGATAACGGAATTACAAGGGGCAATTTTTCTTTTAGAAAAAGATATAAGCTGTTAGGGGATATTATTCATTCATCGCCTGTTTTTGTACAAAAGCCTGAATTATTTTGGCCAAGTAGTGCTGCTCCATTTCCTACAGGATCAGGGCAAACTTATAATGATTTTAAAGTAGGGGCTGCAAAATCAAGGCAGGCGATGGTTTATACAGGAGCTAATGATGGCATGCTGCATGGATTTAACGCGTTAACAGGCGATGAGGTATTTGCCTATATTCCTAATAGTGTTTTTTCATCAACAAGCACCGAAGGCTTACATTTTTTAACTGATACTAATTATACTCATCGATATTATGTCGATATGCCGATTGTAATTTCAGATGCTTATATTAGTAATAAAAATCAATCACAACAATGGCGTACAGTTCTAATAGGTGGAGGACGAAAAGGAACTCGTGGTCTTTTTGCTTTAGATATTACCCATCCAGATCAAATTAGTGAGAATCAATCTGATTTAGTTTTATGGGAGTTTGATCATACCGATGACCCTAACCTAGGTTTTACCTATAGTAAACCTAATGTTGCGCTGTTGAATAATGGACGTTGGGGAGTTATATTTGGTAATGGTTATAATAGTACCGAAGTTGAAAGCACAGGCGATGGCACTTCGAGCTTATTTATCTTATTTTTAGATGGTGCAGATGATGGTAAATGGGAAGAGGGGGCTGATAAAGACTATATTAGAATTAGTACTCAAGCAGGATCAAATAATTTAACAAACTGTGATGATTGTAATGGCTTATCAACGCCTGTAACCATTGATTTAAATGCAGATAAAGTAATAGATAGAGTTTATGCAGGTGATTTACAGGGTAATATGTGGGCATTTGATTTAAGCTCTACAAATGCACAAGACTGGGGCGTGTCTTATGGTACATCAGAGGCTCCTAAGCCTCTTTTTATTGCAGAATACGATAATAAGCGTCAGCCTATTACCAATAAACCTGCGGTAGTAACGCATCCTGAAGGCATTGATGATAAAAATCCTAATCTATTAGTTTATTTTGGCACAGGACAATATCTAACGGATCAAGATCCAGCTAACCAAGACGTTCAATCTTTCTATGGCGTTTGGGATAATGGCAAAGACTCACTAACTTCATCGACTTTAGTTGAACAAACATTTATATCTGGAACAGCAGTAACTAATGATGATAATCAAACTAATATAACCTCTCAAGTTCGTGTATTAACTGATAATGAGGTTGATTATTCTACTAAACAAGGCTGGTTTATTAATTTGACCTTAAAACAAGGTGAAAGAGTTGTTATTGATCCACTTGTTTTTGGCGGATTAGTCTTTTTTAATACTTGGATTCCTGATTCTAACCCATGTGGAGCAGGTGGTTATGGATTTTTGATGAATGCAAAGTTACTCAATGGAGGCCCTACAGAAGAGGAAGTATTTGATTTTAATGAAGATGGAAATATTGATGCTAAGGATTTAGTAGTTATAGATGGTAAAACCTATCCACCTAATGGTTATATATTTACTCACGGTTTACCTTTAGATCTTGGCATTATAGGGAAAGATAATGATCGTGTTTCTTTTTTTACAACAGGAACAGATGGGGATCTTGATGAAAAAGACGCTAAACTCCCAGGTGCTCGTAAAACAGGACGTTTATCTTGGCAAGAATTACGACAATAACCCTAGTAAAATAGAGTGAGGTAAAGGCTTCACTCTACATCTGACTTATAAATAAATTTTAAAAGGTGGTAGTTATGAAAGATAAAAAAACTGATAAATCAAAACAAAATGGCTTTACCTTAGTTGAATTAATGATAGTTATTGCTATTATTGGAATTTTGACAGCACTTGCTTTTCCTAGCTATCAAGGACATTTAAAAACATCACGTAGAGCTGATGCAAAATCCGCATTAATGGGACTTGCCAATGCAATGGAGCGTCATTTTACTGAAAACAACAGTTATGTAGGGGCTGCAACTAATGGTGTTCCAGTTATATTTTCTGCAACCAGCCCTATTGACGGTGATACGGTCTTTTATAACTTAACGGTTAGTTTAACTCAAACAACTTATACTTTAAGAGCAACTCCTGTTAGTGGCGGTTCTCAAAGCGGTAACGGTTTTTTAGAATTAAAACATACCGATTCTAAAGGGCGATGGGATAGAGATAATAGTGGCTCGTTAAGTAGTAGTGAAATTGGTTGGGATTAATATAAAATATATTTTAGTGTAATAATAGGCAGTTACTTGAAAATCAAAAATTTTTAGGTAATTGCCAATGCTTATAAGTGTTTTAATATATCTTCAAGTAATTGAGTTCCTTTATAAATTAGCCCACTATAAATTTGTACTAAACTTGCCCCAGCATCTATTTTTTCAGTGGCATCTTCAGCATTTAAAATCCCACCTACAGCAATAATAGGGATTGAGCCATTTAATTCAGAGGCTAATACCTTAACTATATAAGTTGATTTTTCTTTAACTGGCGAACCACTTAACCCTCCGAGTTCATTCGCTAACAAATGACCTTTAACCATTTTACGATCAATGGTTGTATTGGTTGCAATCACTCCATCAATTGAAAAATCACCCAATAATTTAGCAATATGCTGAATTTGCTCATCATCAAGATCAGGGGCAATTTTTACCACTAACGGTACATAATTCTGATGTTGTTTCTCCAAAATTAATTGTTCCTCTTTAAGGGCTGACAATAATTTTTTTATCTGATCTCCTTGTTGTAATTGACGTAAGTTTTTAGTGTTTGGTGAAGAAATATTAAGGGTAATATAATTTGCGTAAGCATAACTTTTACGTAAACCAAGCAGATAATCATTGACTGCTTCATTTATCGGGGTATCAAAGTTTTTTCCAATATTAACCCCTAAAATACCTTGATAGCGGCTTTTTTTAACTTGGTTTATTAAATGATCAACCCCTAAATTATTAAACCCCATCCGATTAATAATCGCCTCATGCTCTGGTAATCTAAATAATCGTGGCTTTGAATTTCCTAATTGAGGTCTTGGTGTCACCGTGCCAATTTCAATAAAACCAAACCCTAAAGCTGCTAATGCGTCGATATAATCTCCATTTTTGTCTAATCCTGCTGCCAGTCCAACAGCATTTTTAAACTTAAGACCCATAACTGTCACGGGTTTATCACTATTTTTAGCTGCGGTTAATCGTGCAAGTCCAGTTTTTTCTGCAAAATTTAATAATTTTAAAGTAACCGTATGTGCCAATTCTGGTTCAAGTCTAAATAATATAGGTTTTAATAAAGGATAAGGATTCATAAGCACTAGTTAGAATGGGTAAGTTTAAGGATCAGGATGATTATCTATACAAGGAACACCATGTTTAGTACTAGGGCGTAAACCTGCCCAAGAAGATTCTGAACTTCCTGGATCTTTTTCAATAATATTAACACTGAGATCTGATTATATTAACTTCTTTGCGGTTAATAATCCAATAATTCCAGCACCAATTATGGTAATGTCCGTTGTTTTTTTCATAGCAATTATTATATAAAGAAATCCTAAAAAGCAAAGCATCGTATCAGGGCAAAGAGACTAATGACAAGATGATTATTACGAGATAAAATAACAAGCCTTTGTTGTTTTTTTTAAACATAAAAATTTTAATGTTTTTCCTGTTACAGTTAGTTATTGAAATAAAAGGATTAAATAGCCTTATATAAATAGCTATAAAACTTGTAAGCAAGCCTTTTTATTGCTATCATCTGTACAGTCAAAGAAACTTATTGTTGTATTTCAACAAATAAATCTAATCACTAATAACCTCTTAAGGGGCGGGACTGATGACTTTTAAAAAAAATAAAATTGCGCTTGGAGTTGCTACAGCAACATTAACCTTAGCTGGTGCTATGGTTTCTCCATACGCTACTGCTGGTAGTCAAGCAACACATCATGCAGAAATTCGAAATTTACAAAATCAAGTTGATGAAATGTCAAATATGATGCGTGCGATGCAATCAGAGTTATCTCGTGTTAAAACACAAGGTAATAAAACTGACAATGGTGTTCAAGAATTAGATCAGTGGATGTCATCTGTAAAAGCTGCACCAGTTAAATCAGAATCCAAAGATAATATGGTTTTCTTCCGTGGTGGTTGGGCAAATGGTAATGATAACCGTGGTGGTGATTTAGGAGTAACAGGTACAGGTACAGGTTTACTTGATGCCTCTGCTATTGGTATTCCTACAACTGGTGGTTCAGGTGACCCACTTGTCGGAGTAGCAGGTGGATTAGGAGCTTTCCTTGAAGGCGGTAGTGATACTGCTGATAAGGATGCGTGGTATTTTGGTGCAGGTTTTGATTTTAGTATCAACAATGATTTATTCGGGTTAATGGATAATACCGAAGTTGCAGCTGAATTAATGCTTGAATACAAAGAATTTTCGGATGATACCCATAGTTTGCTAACAGGTCAAAATGTTACCACCAATCAATTAACTATTTCAGCATCACCAAAAATTAAATTTTTAAAAGGTAGTAAATTCAGACCTTGGTTGATTCCAGTAGGTTTTGATTTGAATATTATCAGCCCTCCATCAGGTGCAGTAACGGTATTAAACCCAGGTATCCAATTCGGTATCGGTGCTGATTACCAAATTATTGATAATATTTATATCGGTGCTGATGCACGTTATCATTTAACTATGGATACGCTTGATGGTGTTGAAACAGATGGGTATAGTATTGGTGGTTACTTAGGTTTAGGATTCTAAACTTAGTTTAACCAATCGCTGTAAGAGTAAAAGGAAGGGGGGATAACAACCTTCCTTTTTTTATGGGTTGAAGATAACATACAAGGAAAACTTTAGGTAGACTATGGTATCTTCAGCAATAATTAACAGGTTGTATAGTTTGTGAAATACATAGGGTTATTTTTTCTTTCACTTTGGCTAGTTGCTCAAGGACTAACAAATATTTTTGAGATTTCTTTTCCTAAAGAGGAAAAAATACTGCCTATTCTCAACCTAGCAGCAGGCATATTTTTAGTGCTATGTCTTATTAAAATAAAACGTGGCGAAATTGGTTCATTATTTCTGGGGTTTTGGGCAGTCTTACAAAGTAGTTTATTCTTATTTCATTATAGCTTTAATCATAGTGGTACAGTGGTTCATGCTTTAGGAATTATTGCAGGGGTTTTGCTTATCTTAAAAATATAATTTTACTTTTCAGGTCTAATATTGAAAAAAATATTCTTAATTTTACCGATTTTAGCTATTTTAGCTATTTTAGCTATTTTTTTGCTTATTTATCTCCAACAAAAACCCATACAGAAAATAAAGACTTTAACCTATTATCCAAATAAAACTTCTATTCAATCTACAAAAGTAAAAAAACCAAACATACAGAAGAATTTAAATCCTTCATGTGATAATAAAAAGATTTGTTCACAAATGCGCTCTTGTGAAGAAGCAAAATTTTATTTACACAACTGCGGTTTAAAAAAACTTGATCGAGATAAAGATGGAATTCCTTGTGAAGGTCGCTGGTGTTTTAAAAATGGGAAGCCTTCATAATCCTAATTATCTATTGGTGTTAACTGTAATAAAAGTTTCTTAATAAAGTCAACTTTTTCATCTAAATCAACAAAGCTCTTAATAATTTTTAATTGCTCCATTCCTTTTAGCTGATAACACTGCATTTGGGTTTGCACTAAAATAATCAACTGTTCACTATTAATATGAGTGTCCTTACCAAAAACTAATCTACCACCATTATCACTAAATTCAATCTTTTTTAAGCCTAAATTACATGCTTGCTGTTTAATGTCACTGACAATAAATAAAGCTTTCACCGCATTAGGAAACAAACCAAAACGATCAATCATTTCAATTTTTAATGCTTGTAACTCATTTGTTGTCTCCGCATTGGCAATACGCTTATATAACACTAAACGAGCGTGAATATCAGGTAGATAGTCATCAGGAATTAAAGCTGCCATGTGTAAATTAACCTCCACACCATTTTCTAAAGAAATCTCTAGTTCAGGTTGTTTTCCCAACTTTAATGCGGTCACTGCTTTTTTTAATAATTCTGTATAAAGAGAAAATCCTACTTCCTGAATTTGTCCACTTTGTCCATCACCTAATAACTCTCCTGCTCCACGAATTTCTAAATCATGGGACGATAACATAAAACCTGCCCCTAAATCACCTGATGCTTTCACCGCTTCCAAGCGTTTAATCGCGTCTTTACTCATTAAACTTTTAGGGGGAACAATAAAATACGCATAAGCTCGATGATGTGACCTGCCTACTCTGCCACGTAATTGATGTAATTGAGCCAGCCCTAATTTATCTGCACGATTAATTACAATTGTATTCGCAGTTGGTAAATCAATTCCACTCTCAATAATCGTCGTACTTAATAACAAATTAAAACGTTGATGATAAAAATCCAACATAATACGTTCTAATTCACGCTCAGGCATTTGTCCATGTGCAATTTCTATCCGTGCTTCAGGAATCAACGCTTCTAATGTTAATGCCATTTTTTCCATGGTTTTAATATTATTATTTAAGAAAAAAACTTGTCCACCACGTTTAATTTCTCGCTGACATGCTTCCTTAATTTGTGCATCAACCCATTCATTAATAAAGGTTTTAATTGGATGACGATTCGGAGGAGGGGTGGCAATAATTGATATATCACGTAAACCTGACATTGCCATACTCAAGGTTCTTGGAATAGGGGTAGCAGTTAAGGTTAAAATATCTAATTCGCTTCTTAGTTTTTTAAAATGCTCTTTTTGACGTACCCCAAAACGATGCTCTTCATCAATAATCACCAACCCAAGATCTTTATATTTAATAGTTTTAGATAATAATTTATGTGTTCCAATAATAATATCAACGTTGCCTGTTGCTAAAGCATCACTCACCAATTTTTGCCGTTTTGCAGTCACAAAGCGTGAAGCAACTTCAACCCGTATCGGCCAATCAGCAAAACGATCCTGAAAATTTTGAAAATGTTGCTGGGCTAATAAGGTAGTAGGCACTAAAATCGCAACTTGTTTACCACCTTGTACAGCAACAAATGCAGCTCTCATCGCCACTTCAGTTTTACCAAAACCAACATCACCACAGACAACCCTATCCATAGGTTGAGATGATGCCATGTTTTTTAAAATAGTCTCAATCGCTGTTTGCTGGTCAGGGGTTTCTTCAAATGGAAAACTTGATGCAAAAGATAAATATTCGTCACCATCAATTTTAAACTCATGCCCTTCTTTCAAAGCACGGTGGGCATGAATATTTAATAATTCAGCTGCAACGTCACGCACCCTAGCAATCGTTTTTTGTTTAGCTTTACTCCATTGATCTGAACCAAGTTTATGTAACGGTGCCGTTTCTGCACTCATGCCAGTATAACGACCAATTAAATTTAATGCGGTGATTGGTACATAAATTTTATCGCCTTTTGCATACTCCAAGCTTAAAAATTCAGCTCTAAACCCACTAATATCTAAGGTTTGTAAACCTAAATAACGTCCCACTCCATGCTCACGATGAACTACAGGATCACCAATAGTGAGTTCATTAAGGTTATTAATCCTATTTTCCAACTCTTTAACTGCTGATTTTCGGCGTTTTCGCTGTCGTATTTTATCACCTGATAAATAATTCTCTGGAATAATTATAATCGCAGGATCTTTTAAATAAAGTCCTAAATACAAAGGTGCGACTAGTAAACTGAATTTATTATCACTATTTAAAAATTGATCCCAATCATTAACTTGCTTAAACTTAAGCTGATAATGTTTAAGCTTTTCAATTAACGCTTCTCTATGACCTGTGGTTTCTGCCACTAGCAAAATTTTACCTTCGAAATCATTAATAAAAGCGTGTAATTCCTTAGCAGGTTGTTTTAAACGTTCATCTATAATTAAATTAGGTAAAGCCTTACAAGCAAAATCTACAGTTTCAGAATTAACATCATTAGCAATAACCAAATATTTAAATAAACTAATTCTATTTAAAAATTCATCTTTATTTAAAAATAATTGCTCAGGTTTAAGAACAGGACGATCTAAATCATATTTTCTTTGTTCAAAACGTATCAGCGTCTCACCATAAAAATTATTTGCAACCTCCTCAAAATTATCAGGTAAAACTAATATTGTACTTGCAGGTAAATAATCAAATAAAGATTCAGTATTTTTTACAAATAAAGGTAAATAATATTCAATACCACTTGGGGTAATCCCTTTGCTAACATCAACATATAATGTATTAGTTATTGAAGTTGTTGTGAATTGCTGTCTAAATTGTTGTCTAAATAACTTAATAGAGTCATCAGTTAGTGGGAATTCACGTGCAGGAAAAAGTTTAATACTCGTGACTTTTTCCAATGACATTTGACTTTCAACATCAAATGTTCGTATCGACTCTATTGCATCATCAATCAATTCTATCCGATAAGGCTTAGAACTTCCCATTGGGAATAAATCTACAATTGAACCACGCACTGTAAATTCAGCATGTTGATAAACCTGCGAAACCCGTTGATAACCAACGCTTTCAAGCTTAGGACAAATCAATTCTAAATTAAATAATTCCCCAATTTCTAAAATAAAACTATGTTCAAGTACATGTTCTTTAGGTGCTAAACGGTGCATTAAAGTCGATAACGATATAACAATTGCACCTTGCTTAGTTTCTGATAATACTGCCAACGTTTTCAGGCGTTCAGAAATAATTTCTGGTAACGGTGAAAACACATCATAAGGTAAAGTTTCCCAATCTGGGAACTGTAAAATTGGATAATCTGAATTAAGAAAAAAAGCTAATTCTTGTTCCAAACGCAAAGCTGATTGTCTATCTACAGTGACAATAACAAATAATCTGGTTTCATTTTTAATTGCTGAGGCTAAAGCTAAAGCATCACCACAACCTTGAAGTCCAGACCAAAATAAAGGTTGATCTGCTTTATGAGGAATTTTAGGGGAAAAAATAGAATAGTTCTGATCAGCCATGATAATAAATTAAAAAAGAAATAAAATAATAAATTATGATAAGTAAAAACTTAAGAAAATTTTAATAGCGATAATTTTCGTCACTAATAACCATAATCCCATCTATTTCTACATCGACACCTTTAGGTAATGCCGCAACTCCAACAACAGCTCTTGCAGGATAAGGTTCTTGAAAGTAAGATTCCATAATTCCATTCACAATTGGAAAATGTGATAAATCTGTTAGAAAAACCGTTAACTTAACAATGTTAGACAAATCTCCCCCAGCAGCAATTGTAACGGCAGTTAAATTATCAAATACTTGCTTAATCTGCGCTGAAATATCCCCTTCTAAAATGTCCATAGTTTCAGGGTCTAAAGGAATTTGCCCTGATAGATATACTGTATTTTCTACCTTAATCGCTTGCGAGTAAGTACCTATCGCCTGCGGAGCATTCTTAGTTTCAATAATTTTCTTATTCATGTTAAGCCTTGACTCGTGTAAGTTTTAAGACAATAGAAAGTTTTTTTAATTGTCGCATAATAGCAGCTAAATGCACACGATCTCTGACAGAAAAAGTAATGAGATCAACCGAAACCTTATCATCCTGATTTGCTACATTTACATTTTCAATATTTGAATTCATTTTAGAAATAATAGCGGCAATAGTTGCTAATGTCCCCTGTTGATTCATAACCTCTAAACGAATACTCACAGAAAAATCCCCCTGCACATCATCACTCCACTCAACATCTAACCAAGTAGCTTGTTTTTTTCTAACATCATGACTATTACGACATTCATGATGATGAACCACAATCCCTTTTCCTGGATTAAAATAACCAACTATATGATCTCCTGGAATAGGATGGCAACATTTAGCTAAAGCAACGACCATGTCTTCCGTACCTTTTATTGCTAACGGGGTTTTATTATCTTCATTAGCATTCAACTTAACTGCTGCATAAATATCATCTTGCTTAATTCGTTTTGCTACTAAAAAAGGCATTTTATTTCCCAGACCAATATCTTCTAACAACTCATCTATAGATTGCATTTTCATTAACTCTAATAATTGTTTAACACGTTCCTTAGGGATTTTATCTAATGATGAGTCTAAATCCTGTAATTCTTTTTCTAATAAACGCAACCCTAACTGAATAGCTTCTTGTTGCTTAAAATGCTTTAAATAATTACGAATTCCAGCCCGCGCTTTTGCCGTAACCACATAATTAAGCCAAGTAGCGTTAGGTCTTGCCCAACTCGTCGTAATAACTTCTATGGTTAACCCATTTTCAAGCGGTGTTTGTAACGAAACTAATTTTCTATCAATTCGTGCCGCATTACAATGTGTTCCTATATCGGTATGTACAGCATAAGCAAAATCAACCACGGTTGCCTTTCGCGGTAATTTAACAACCAGACCTTGAGGGGTAAATACAAAAATCTCCTGCGGAAATAAGTCTATTTTTAAATTTTCAATAAACTCCAAAGAATTACCCGCAGATTGTTGCATTTCTAATAATTCTCGTAACCATTGATTAGCTTGCGCTTGAAAATTTTTATCATTGTTTGTATCTTTATAAAGCCAGTGTGCCGCAATGCCAGATTCAGACATTTTATGCATTTCATAGGTTTTAATCTGAACTTCTACAGGAACTCCAAAATGACCACTTAGGGTTGTATGTAACGCTTGATAACCATTTGCTTTCGGTAAAGCAATATAGTCTTTAAATCGTCCTGGTATGGGTTTATATAAGTTATGAATCACTCCTAAAATACGGTAACAACTATCCGCCTCTTCTGCAAAAATTCTAAAAGCATACACATCAAATACATCAGAAAAAGATATTTTTTTACGACGCATTTTTTTATAAATACTAGGAATATTTTTTTCTCGTCCCATCGTATCAGAGTCTAAATGAACCTCATTTAAACGATTCTTAATCGTATTTTCTATAGTCTCAATAATTTCTTTACGATTACCACGTGCTTTTTTAATCGCATGTTTTAAAATTTTATAGCGCAAAGGATACATAGATTTAAAACTAAGTAGCTCCAACTGATGCCTCATCTCATTCATATTTAAACGATTGGCAATCGGTACATAAATATCCATGGTTTCTTTAGCAATGCGCCGCTTTTTAAGTGAAGGCATAGCATCTAATGTTTGCATGTTATGCAGACGATCAGCTAGTTTTACCATAATGACGCGTAAGTCTACCGCCATTGCCAAAAACATTTTACGGACATTTTCAGCCTGTGCTTCAGCACGTGATTTACCATCAATTTTAATCAATTTAGTAACACCATCAACTAATTCAGCTACTTGGTCGCCAAATTTAATTTCCAATGCTTCTTTAGTGACTGAGGTATCCTCAATAACATCATGTAAAATTGCCGCAATAATACCGTGCATATCCATTCGCATTTCAGCTAATAAAATGGCAACAGAAACTGGATGACAAATATAAGCCTCTCCACTTTTTCTAAATTGTCCTTCATGTGCTAGTTTTGCATAATCATAAGCAGTAATAACTTTATCAATCTGAAATTGTTCTAAGTAATTTTCTAAAATTGTACATAAAAGTCGAAGCAACTTACTATGCGGTTCTTCAATTTTATTATACTTGAGCATTATTTTTGACATAAAACAACTCGTTTAATTAAATATTAATTCCTGATAAATGAACTTCTCCTACTTGATGCAATAAGTCAACATTAGCTTCATTAACTTCACCTTCCGCTATTTCCCGTAGTGCAACGACAGTATCTTTATCTTTACCTCGTTTAACAAAAGGTTCTGCTCCCTTATTTAATTGACGAGTTCTTTTACTAGATAATAACACTAATTTAAATCGGTTTTCAACATGTTCTAAACAATCTTCAATAGTAACTCTTGCCATACTCTTAACCTCTTTATTAAAAAATAATTTCATATTCTATTTACATAAAAAAACCCCCACCATCTTACGATAGTGAGGGTCTATCCCTATCTAAAAACCAATGCTTTTAGATATTTTTCATTAGATGAAAGATGGGATTAATGGTGCGTCAACCTGAACCATTTGACGGTTACCTTCTTCATCAAAGAAGAATAGTAAACCAGCAAAACGGCTGTCTGGATCATAGATCAAGTCAGCTAAACGGTAAACTTCCCACGCAGCATCAGAAGCTGTTACTTCAACAGTTCTAGTCTCACCTGGAGCTAGAGGACTATTATCAGAAACAGTTAAACCTTCTTCCGCTAACAAGTCATCAGGATAACCTGT
>DAOUSN010000053.1 GCA_030627205.1 Methylococcaceae bacterium | reverse complement strand
TATCATCTAAAACTCTATATTTATTTCCTAATTTAAAAACATCTTTTAGGTTGCCCATTTGTGATTTATGATAGATGTTTAAGACTCCATTTGGGAATGCAACACTTACTAATTGGTCTGTTTTCATTGTCTATCCTGCCTTATATCTTAGAACTAAAATAAGTATAATATAAAACTTATTATAGCACAGCCTCATAATACTAAAATAAGTATAATATATGACTACTTATAGCCTAGTCAAAAACCAAAGAAATCAGAATAACTGGGGTCAGGGAAAATAAGGGAAAATAAGGGTCAAGTCTTTGTGACCCCTTCTTTGTTAATTTTAACGGTGTTATTGACCATTTTAAGAGCTTATTCATTGTTTATCAAATATTGTTTTAAGGAGTCCAATGTTAGCATTAGGCTTGATTAAGACATTAATAATTAGATTATCTTCAATAATAAGAAAACTGTAAATAGATGCTTTTTCACAATTAGCCTTAATAAAATGGTATTGGTTCACGGTAGTTGATTTTATAAAAGTAGAGACGACGTCTATAAAACGAGTATCTGTAAAATATTCTTTATAATCTACATGATAATGATCCAGAATAAAATCACCTTCTTTATTACAAGTCATAGAGGCTAAATAACCATCTAGAGCATATATTTTTTGTAAATAAGGTGTTAAGTTTTTAATTATTATTTCTTTTTTATCTTCAATTACTTTTTCTAGTTTATTATAAGTTATTTCTTTTTTATCTTCAATTACTTTTTCTGGTTTATTAGAAGTTATTTCTTTTTCATTATTATATTTTATTAATAAAATTCTGAAAGAGGTAAATATTTCCCGTGGATAATTTTCTTCATAAAAACTATTAGTAAATGAAAGTGTGCTGGTATCTTCCTTTAAGATCATAAGTATAGCTTGTTCACCATCAAGATCTCCATACCTAGCTCCCCATAAATATCCTTTATTAAAAGAGATATAATTTAATAAGTTTTTATTCTTTATTTTAAGTATCGTCTGTTTCTTAATAAAAATAATTAAAGAAAAGAAACTAGCTATCTGAATTTTTCCAAGAGGCTTAGATAAATAATCTCCTTCACAAATACTTTTGAGTAAGTATTTTTGTTTAAGAATAGATTTTGGTTTTTTTACAATATGAAAATCAAATAACTTATAATTTGTACTCTTACTAGAATTTACGAACATTATAAGCTCTGTTTTTGGGGATTTTTTAATACCAAAAAGTAATACTTCTAATGTTTCTTCAGCTAACTCCATAATGAAAATATCAATATTATTATTTTTAAAAGAATTTATCGCTTCTAAGGGAGTAGAAGAAAAAATAATAAAGGAAGTTTCTTTTTTAGAATGACCTTTAATCCAATGGTTAAAAGAAGATGGTAAAATAGAGTTTTTTAATAGGATAAGTATTTTTTTCATAAGTCATTAGTATTTTTAATGTTTCTAATGCAGCAATAGATTAACAACTATTTATTACAAATAGTTTATCTTTTTGTGGGATAGATCAAATAAAGTATAAACTATTTTTGTAAGCATGGAAGTTATATTTTAGAGTTAAATGAAGCTAACTCTTAAGATAGGTGGCTACAGGTATGGGGGGGGGGTGGGTTGATAACTTATTGTTTTTAAAGGTATCTTGGTCAATACTTTCATTTATCTGTATCAGCAATAAAAGATACTTTCAAGAAATAATTATTAACAAACGATAATATAGACCTTTTAATAAAAAGGTGAAGAATGATTAATTTTTAGTTCTATTCTCTTTAGCTTGGATCAATAAGACAGTAATATTGTCATCTGCTTTTAATGCTAAGACAGACTTAATGAGTTGATTAGCTTTCCAAGTAAGACTTTTTGATTTAATTAGAATTAATGAAATTTTATCATCATTCAGTTCAGATGATAAACCATCCGTACATAGTAATAAAATACCTTGTTCTAAATTTCCTTTTATAGAGCCAATATTAAGAGGTTTTGCACCCCCTAAAGCTTGATTAATAAGATTACGTTGAGGATGAATAATCGCTTGTTGTTGACTAATTTTTCCTTGATCAATAAGCTCTTGAACCAAAGAATGATCATGAGTTAATTGTGTTAATTGCTTATTTTTAAATAGATAAGCCCTGCTATCTCCAACCCATGCTATCTCAAATTCAGTATTTAGTATTTTAGCAACAACAACCGTAGTTGCCATCCCTATTTTACCCTCATTTGTTATTGATAATTCACAGATTTTTTGATGTGTTTGTTTAATAGCTGTAGTTAAGCTTTCACCTTCAATAACGGATTGGGTAATATAATTCACTGCAAATTCACTCGCTATTTCTCCACCTTCATAGCCTCCCATTCCATCAGCAATTACCCATAAATTTTTATCAGTAGTTGCTTTAAAGGCATCTTCATTTAAAACTTTATGATTTCCTTTGACAGAAAGACAGACATCAAAAAAAGAAATTGATGATTGTTTCTTGGTTTTCATTAACTTAAAATGTTATTGACAAAATTATCTTGTAGTCCTTTAATCATCAATCTTAAAGGCGGTGCTGGCTGACGATGGCAATTTAGATTATGACAAAATTTAGAGTCTATATTTATTAATAAATGTTGGATTTTAGGTTGTTGAAGTTTATTAAACACCCATTGTAAAGCATAAAATTGTCCAGACTCTCGCTCTTTACTCATCTCAGTAAGGGTGAGCCGTGAATCAAAAACTAATTTTCCACGATAAAAAACTAAGCCAAAATCAATATTAGTTAATCGGTTGCCATTCCAACAAATATTACTTATTTTGCGATCAGTTAAATATAATAACCTTGTGAAAACTTCCCAAGCACCAAAAGCAAAAAGGTAAGCAGATGTTTCCCTGAATAGGTAAACTTGCCGGGGGGAAAAAGTTTTAAAAACTTTTTCAGTAATTATTATTTGGGAACTACATAAATAACGAATAGGAGTATCGGTTAATAGATTGTTTATTTCCAAGCCAATTCCTTCTTTAATTGCACCTTCCCACGCATCTTTGATAAAAAAACTTTTTACGCCTTCTGGTTGGGTTTCAAAAATTATTTCAGCACAATGTAAAGTAATTTTACGAATATTCTTTAATTTTAATTGCTCTAAGGGGTAATCAAAAAGACGAGAAGCATAAAAAGATAACAATTTATCTGAAACTAAGGATTGTTGGTAATCTTCTATTTCAAAATAATTTAAAGAATTAAGAACACTAAATTCAGTTGTATTAAGCCTATCTTTTTGCCGTATATTTAAGTTTTCTAATAAGACTAAACATTCATTGACCACTTTTTGAAAATTAACGGAAGTAAATGTCATTTATAATCAACCCTAGCAGATAATAAATTGAAATTAATAACACCTGCTTTCCTTTTTAAAGTTAAGAAAGCAGATTTAAAGTTAAATTACGCTAATTGACTACCACCTGCTTCACCTACTTTAGCTAGTATTAATTTAGCCATCCCTACATTTGCATTAGGTTCTAGTAAAACGGAAGCAACCGAATGATCTTCAACAGCCCAAACGGCACATAAAATACCTCGATCAGAATTTACTTGAATGAAATTAGACTTACCAAGTCCTGCACCATTAAACGCTTTTACAGCACTATTAACCATAGACACAGTATGAGCACCAATTAATGAAACATTATATTTTGAGTTATTATGTTGAACTAATACTTCGCCCGACATATCAAAAATTGCAGCAGCTAAGTAGCCATCAATATCTTGTAAAGGCGTTAAACAATCTTGTAAAGACATTTCTTCTTTTCCTATTAATTTAGAATTTTGAAATACTACCTCTGCTTTATCATTTAAAGCCGAGGTAACCTCCTCATCCTCGCTGTTTTTATTATCCTTGTCAAGCGATTTTATCTCAGTTTTGGATGAGTTTATTGGATTTATTTTTTTGGGAGTAATACTTAGTTGTTTTTCTATGATTAATTTAGAAGAATCTACTGTTTTTATTATAGCTATTTCATTATCATCTACAAGCTCTACAAGTCCTTCAGTAATTAATAATTCTTCCTCATTAGCTTTTTTATCATCAGGTGACGCTTTCAATTTATCCTGCTTAGTAGCTTGAATTTTATGAGCTTTTATTAGCTTAATTAAGGAAGTAGTAATAATTCTAGGAAAAATGCGATTAGGTATATCTCTAAAAAAAAAGATTTTACAGTTTTCATCTAATATTTTAAAAAAAGCTTCTTCACCCTTCTTATTGTCATAAATACAATTAAATAACTCTCCTAAATAAAAATAAATAAACCCTTTATTTTCTGCTGACTTAATTTCAATGAGACAGGTTTTTTGGTTTATTTTAATGAGCTGAAAAAAATCCGCGATTAAAATATTTTCTACCATTTTAATAGTTAAATCTTGTTCTAGAGTTTTTTCTAATAAACCTATCAATGGTTTAATTGATGAGGATATTTTTAAAGAATTAATACTAGGAAGAATTAAATTTTCATAAATAAGTGAATCAGTTAACATAACAAGCTGAAGTTTAGGGTATTCCTTTATGCAAATAAGTAATAGATTAATTCCATCGAATTTTTCTACGCTTAAATCCATAATAAGAATATTTATTTTATTTTTTTTTAAAACTTCATGAGCGTCTAAACTGTGTGCAATTAAAATAATATTATCAGGGGATTTTTCGTGATTATGTAACCATATTTTAAATGTTGTCAACAAAATAACATCATGTAAAACAATTAATATTTTTTTCATAATGGCTTTTAAGCCTATTAAAAGTAGATAAAGCAAAATAAAAGAGCAGTATTAAGTAAAATACTGCCACCTTTAGGTATAACGATTTCTTAAATCGTTACGATAAATAAACATGGCTCGTTATCAATCTCCTATACGCGATAAACGTCCCGCTAAACCCATCGCATGAGTCGTTAATAATGTTTTAGCAATAGGAATATGATCTAATAAAGTTAAACCACTATTTCTAATGGCTGTGAATAGCAACGATTGATTAGAAAATATTTTTACAACACTATTCGTAAAGTGAATCACCTTGTTATGATCGCGTTCACGGGTTTTAGCGTAATCTTGTAAAAATTTAGTTTCACCAATATCCTCCCCTATTTTATGCTGGTTAATTAACATTTCTGCCAATTGAATTACATCTCTTAAGCCTAAATTAAACCCTTGACCAGCTACAGGATGTAATTGATGCACCGCATTACCAATAATAAGACTACGCTGTGCCTGCATTTTTTCAGCTCGAATTAATGTTAATGGAAAGGCTAATCGCGTTGCCGTTAAACTTAATTCACCTAAACGATAACCAAAGCATTGCTGTAATCGCTGAATAAATTCTGCTTTTGAGACTGTTAATAGCTCGTTAGCTTCTTTGGTCTTGCGTGTCCAAACAATAGCCGATTGATTATGGTTTATCGGTAATAACGCTAAAGGCCCAGAGGCTGTAAACTGCTCATAAGCAGTATTATGATGTGGCAGTGTGCTGGTTACTGTGGTAATGAACGCGGTTTGATGATAATCGGTTTTATGTTGACCTATTTTTAGTAATTTACGAATAGTTGATTGCCCTCCATCTGCTCCAACAATTAATTTGGCAGATAAATTAATGGTTTTTTGGTGCTGCTTTAAATGAATTTTAATGCTTGTATTCGTTGCTGTTAAATTATCAATACGAGCAGGACAAAATTGTCTTATTTCTGCTTCTTCAACCATTTTTGCAATTGGTGTTTCTATATCACGGGCAGCAATTACATAACCTAATGCAGTAACACCTTGTTTTTCAGCGGTAAGTCGTGTTTTTCCAAAATGACCTTTATCAGAAATATGAATTTTTTTAATCGCTGTTGCATAGGGTTTTATTTTCGACCATATTCCTAAAGCTTCTAACATATTTACTGTCCCAGCCGATAAAGCTAATGCTCTATCACCTGCTGGAGAGTTATGTAATTGTTGTCGACTCACTGCTTCAATTAAAGCAATCTTTAATCCACATTCTTTCAATGCCAACGCTAAACAATTACCCGCTAAACCACCACCTACTATTAATAAATCATAATTATATAACATTAGTTCTCCTGCATTATCCTTTCTATTTCTACGATTGTTTTTGGCACATCAGCACTTAAAACCTCGTAGCCTTTTTTAGTGACTAAAATGTCATCTTCTATCCGAATTCCAATTCCACGCCATTTAGCAGCAACAGTATCACAATCAGGTTGTACATAAAGCCCCGGTTCAACAGTAACCACCATGCCAGGTTCTAATACTCGCCATTCCTCTTCAACTTTATAATCTCCAACATCATGTACATCCATTCCTAACCAATGACCAAGACGGTGCATATAAAACTTTTTGTATTTTTCATCTTTAATTAATTTATCAATGCTACCTGTCAGTAGTCCTAATTTCACTAAACCTATAGTCATCATTCTAATCGACCGCTGATGAATGTCATTCCATGCTATTCCTGGTTTAATCATCTCGATGGTCGCTAGTTGCACCTCTAAAACCAATTGATAAAGCTGTTTTTGTGCTGGAGAAAATTTTCCAGAAACTGGAAATGTACGGGTTATATCCGCAGCATAATGTTCACATTCTCCTCCTGCGTCAATTAGTAACAAATCATTTTTACCTAATTTGGAATCATTATTAACATAATGTAAAATGCAGGCATTTTTACCACTCGCAACAATAGATGGATAAGCAACTGCTCTGAGTCCATTAGACATTAATTCATGAATAATTTCTGCTTCTATTTGATATTCATACATTCCTACTTTACAACATTTCATCGCTCGGATATGGGCTTTAGCAGAAATTTGCGCGGCTTTACGCATTAATTTTAATTCAGCAGCACTTTTAAATAAGCGCATTTCATGTAAAATATGCTCTAAAGAGACTAATTCACTGGGAGCATTGATACCAGTACGTGATTGCATTTTTAAATGATTAATCCATTCCAATAAATGATGATCTAATTCACTGTCACGTCCCATGGGGTAATAGACTTTGCCTTTATTTTCTATCATTCCTGGTAAAATATCGGTTAAATCATCAATAGGAAAAGAGTCATCTGCTCCGTAATGTGTAGTTGCCCCTTCTAAGCCAGAATGAGCCCCTTCCCATAATTTCTTTTTTTCATCAAATTCACGACAAAATAAAATATATTGCCCTTGTTCGCGCCCCGGAATAAAAACTGCTAACGCACCTGATTCATTAAAACCTGTTAAATAATAAAAATCACTGTCTTGCCTAAAAGGATAGTCAATATCACGATTGCGAATTCGTTCAGGCGCACTGGGAATAAGCCCGATATTACCCTGACCAATTTGTGCCATGACATTTTTACGGCGTTGTTCAAATTCAAGTTGCTGCATAAATTTTTCCTTAATGTTGATGATTAGAATTAGTCTGTAATTCATCACGGATAATTAATACCGCTGCTCGAAGATATTCATGAACTTGAATAAACGCGTTTTCATCATCGTCGTTATTATCTTCAACATCGGCATTTAATTTGGTAAATTCCACTAGATCACGCAAAATCCCAATGGTTTCTCCTTGCCAGTCATTGTCTGAATGTGTGTAACCTATTCCCCATAAAAATCCTTGACACCATTTAATTAATGCCTCGGTTTTCTCAGGTAGTAAACCATTTTCTGGCAATAATAAATCAAATTCAAAGATTGATTCATCAGGATCTAATAGTTTCCTAGTTTGCTCAAATAATTCAAGTAGCTGCATCTTATCATCTTCAATAATAAGCCCATCCTCTTCAAAAACCTCGTTAAGCCACTTGATGGCATCGCAATGACTTTTAATACAGAGCATAGCAGTAGCCATTCCATGTGCTTCTGCTATAGAAAAATCGCTCTCATAGCGTTGGAAAATGGATCTAAGTGTTTGATAAACCATAATTACCTATATAATAATATAATGAATATTAAAGAAAAGACAGTGCTTATGCTACCATTGATTTATCATTGGGATAATAGCTGTTATCAACTTTTGTGGTTTAATTGGCTTTTTTTGATGGTTAAGTTAGTGTAAAATTACCACTTATAGATTCTTAATCAATTCAAAATATTTATAACATGTCTGATTTAATATCAAAGCCTGCAACAGAAATACAAGAACTTGAAGCAAAAATAGATGAATTGCTTAAACGCTATCAGTTTTTAAAAACTGAAAACCAGTCATTAAAAATTAAGCAAGAATCACTAGTTAAAGAGAAAGCTAGGTTACTGGCAAAAACAACTTTAGCAAAAAGTAAGGTTGAAGCGATGATTACGCGTCTTAAAACTATGGAGGAAAATACATGAGTGCAATAGGAAAACCGATTACCATCCAAATTTTAGGTAAAGAATACAATATTGTTTGCACATCAGAAGAACAAGAAACCTTATTACTTTCAGCAAATAAGCTTGATCGAGAAATGCGAATACTCAGAGATTCAGGCAAAATAAATGGTGGCGAAAGAACAGCGGTCATGGTGTCATTGAATATTATGCATGAGTTTGAACAATTAAAAGCTAAACGCGCCGCACCAGAACAAGAATTTGCTGCTCATATTAGTAATTTGAGTTATAAAATAGAAAATGTTTTAGATAATTAAAAAAACAGGTTAGAATAGTCTTAGTATTTCCTACAGCGTTTGAGGTATGTTGGGTGTTTCCTGAACCTGTATATCCCTCGGATGCTGGTTTTGTTAATGGTGAGCATACTTTTTTATTAAGGCAGCCTTATTTAACAAACGATGCTTCCACTTGAACCGCTGGTTCAAGGACGAAAACATATACGGCGCAGGTGGGAAATACTATTCCATTTACAAACATTTTAATGCATCTGGTAAAAATAATTCACTGACTAATAACGGTTGCTGTTGAATCGCATAAACAGTCCGTCTTCCCCAGATAGGCTGTTCAATGGTAAGCTGTTGTTGCAATGGTTTACTCCAAATTGTATTTTTTACACAGCTTACGTCCATTTCTAAACGCTCTAAATGTTGATAAGAAAAAATAACTTCGCCTAATGGACGAGTACCTAGGTGCGATAAATTACGTTTAGCACTTTGAATAGTTTTTTTAGGTAAAATAGTTCGTGCTAAAATTAATGGCTTATCTTCGGCATAAAGCAAAACCTCTCGAATTAAGCTATAACGTTGATTTCGTAAATGTAAATGATGAATTTCACTTAAAAATGGAGTTTTCCATTGGTGGAATAAAATTTTTACTTTCACCGTATCGCCATAAAAACAGCGTAATCGTTGTGTTAACGAATGGGCTTCATAAACCCAAGATTGTACGTTTTTTGGCAAATGATGACGTACTTGAGGGTGGTTAGCTCGCCAGTCAGGTTCATTGTTAAATAAAAAACTGTTAGTTAGCAAAATTCAAACCTTGAAAAAAATCAGCTCTCACACTGTTCGTAAAAGCTGATAATTGAGAAATATTTATTTTTTTAAAAAGAAATATAAATATTTACATTTTAAAACCATTGCTGTTTTTTCTTTGCTAATGACACGACAAGTTTCATATTTTTCTCGACCAGGGGTGCTTTGTTTTTTTATTACCCCGTCTTCAACTGAATATTTAAGTTTAATTGACATCGACCCTGTTCTTGAACGAGTATCTGTTGCAGCCGTATTTAAAATTCCATTTTTCTTAAATTCCCAAGTAATATTAACCGCTTTCTTTTCTTTATGTAAAGCTGGGGCTTCGGCATATAAATTCCATTTTCCAAGAATTGATGAGTTATCTTCCAAGTTAACGTCTTCTGCTGCTTGAGCGAAAGACGCGCTCATTAATAAAGCAAGTAAAGGTAATAATGTTGTAGATTTTTTCATAGTTTGGACCTTAAAATTAGTTTTACGGTAGTGTACTATTTTGATTATAGCAATTTATGAGCTTAAAAAAACTTTTTAGCTTTAAATATAGTTATAAAAGCAAGTGTATTTATTTTTTAATAGCGATGTATTATCAACTAAGGTATAATAGAAAACTTCACTAAGGGGGCGACTTGGCTTCGACGCGGGTAGCAAAACCTTGAGTGCATGTCAAGCACAGTACAGCTTGTAAAACCTACTGAAATTAAAGTATTCGCAAATGACGAAAACTACTCAATGGCTTTAGCTGCTTAAACACAGCTACCATTCCTTTGGCCGTGTG
>DAOUSN010000064.1 GCA_030627205.1 Methylococcaceae bacterium | reverse complement strand
AGGTTCAATAACAATTGGATCAGTAATAATAGGAGAAGTTACTATAGGTTCAATAACAATTGGATCAGTAATAATAGGAGAAGTTACTATAGGTTCAACAGTAATTGGATCAGTAATAATAGGAGGAGTTATGGGTAGTGTTATAACTAGAGGTGCTGTATATTCTAAGTCAATATTATTGCTAGAAACTGTGTAGGTATAATCCGTATTAGGTAATGTATTACTCGTAAAATCACCAACACAAGAACTACAGTTAAAAAATGAGAAGGCATTACCATCTGTCGCTGTAAATCCATTAATTTCAGTAATATTTAAATCCCCTGCTAATGTAGCATCACCACTGACTTGAATTATGTCATAACTATTTGTTCCCGCAAGTTCAATTTGAACTATTGATTCGGGCATTAAGACTAAATCATCGGAGAAAGTTAATGTACCAGGGCTTAAAACTCCATTATTAAAAACTTTATCTGTTATAAATGTTCCAAAGCCGCTTAAAGTTCCTTCGTTAACTAATTTAGTCTTTGCTTCTGGAGCAAAAATGCTAAATTTTGTATCGTTTGCTGTTTTAATTAATCCCTGATTTATCCATGAGGGTTCTTCAAATAATCCTATTGATAAAATCCCTTCTTGAATATCAAAAGTCCCCTTATTAATAATATTGCTTTCTAATATAGCAGCATTCAGACCTGTTTTAATTAATGTGCCGAAGTTAAATATATTTGCCGCATGAAATTGAGGCTCTACTCCTTGTGAATTTAATTCTAATATGCCACTAGAATCAATATTAACTTCGCCTGTTCCTGTGAGTAATCCTTGAACAATGAGTTTTCCACCATTATCTATATTGATATTTTTAAATTGCTTTAATTCTGTTTGCACCGTTAGTTGAGCATTATTGGTAATAGATAAATTCTGATTACTTAATAATTTGCTTATAGTATGATTACCATCTTTTAAGGTAACAAGATTGCTATCTTTATTAATAACAACAATATCACCTGCAATAGGTAATCTATCAGTACTCCAGTTTGTAGGTGTATTCCAAAATCCATCAGTACTATCATTATCCCAAAATAGACTCCCTAAAAAAGAGAAACCAGTGAGTAACACATCAGTACTATTGTATATTGGTGTCATGCTATAACCAATCGGTTGGTTAATTGTAGAAAATATATTACTGACAAGACCTGTGCTGGTTATAATTTTAAAATCAAATGATGAAGGATCAAAAGAAGTGGGTAAGCTAATATTTAAAGTACCTCCTAAACCTACATTACCCATGATATTAAGTTGATTAAACTCAATAGGTGTATTTGGTTTTGCCCCTTCTATTTCTACGTTAATGACAGAGGTTGAGTTCAAAAATAAATTACCAACAATATTTAAAATACCAATGGATGACCCTGGTGTAATTGTACCCGCATTGTTTAGTGTACCCTCACCCTCTGCTATATTTAATGTTCCATTTCCCTTTAAAATGCCTGTTGTGCCATTAATAAAATCAGATTCCGCTACTTTAAATGTAGAATCGTTAGTGACATTTAAAGTACCATTATTAGTGAACGTTGTGTTTATTTGCGTTAGTTTATTCTGAATGGTCAGTATTCCATTATTAGCACTAATACTTGCTTCTAATGTTCCTGTGCCATTGATGGTTAAACCATCCTCAATAATATGTCCACCACCTATCATTTTTAATGTTCCATTATCAATCGTTAATGTTCCACCATGGCTTCCATCCTTTGTTAATTCAATACTTTTGTCTGCATCAATATTAAAACTACCTCCTATATTGTTAAACGTTACATTAAAAGCACTTTTTAGTTTATTTGTTTTAGTGATTAAACCACGGTTTTCAAAAACACCTTCCCCTTGTATAGAAAATGAGGCGGCAGCAGCATTACTAAGAAAAGTCCCTGTTGTATCATTGAGTAATTTCACAGTATCATTTAAAATCAGGTTTCCCTCCTTCCAAACCGCCGTTCCTTGATTGCTGAAAAGACCATTAGACAAAGTGCCTCCTTCTATAGTCATTTCGCCAAAATTATTAATATTTCCTGATATTGTGGTGTTTTTCCAATTTGAGTTACCATTTAATTTTAATGTTCCGCCACTTAAATTTACATCAGCTTTAATAAAAGAAGTTCCCGTTGAAATTGTTTGTCCTGCTGTAAGTATTAAGTCACCTGACCCTGTATTATTGATAGGAAATTTTAGGTTAATATCATTTCCTGCAATTAATTCTAAAAAATTATTACTACTCCAAGTAATTGATGTATCTAGATTAATACCCTCTGTGTTACCATCAATAGAATCAGCGGTTTTAATCACAGCATCAGTGGGGGCAGCGGTTTTAATCACAACATTAGCTAAATCAAGCTGAGGCTGTAGCCAGTCTTTATTAATGATATTAAAAGGCGAAATAGAAGTTTTATTTGTCCCATCTTGAATATTTACCGAACTATGATCTAACAATAATTTTCCTGTTTTACCATTTTGGGCGGTGACATCAACTAAACCATCAATGTGTAAATTTTGTTTACCTGAAACTTCAACAAAACCCCCATCACCTGAATTTTTTCCACCTTTAGCTTCAATTATTCCGTGCATTTGCGTGGTATCATCAGACCAAACAATAATTCGACCCCCGTCTTTATCTAATTTTGCATTGGCATTAATATTAACGTTAGAAGTTATTGTGGTGGTGGCATTATAAATATCAGGATAATCACCACCGATTAAAATTTTACCGCCACCTGTTTGACCTGTCGCCGTAATTTCACTGTCATCCTTAATCATAATTGTATCTGCGCTAATTTGAATATTACCACCTTTACCTGTAGCATGACTTGCTGTGGTAAAACTTCGGTCGGTTAAATTAATCTCTTGCAATGCAACTAATTTAATATTACCGTGTTTATCAACTTCTACACTATTCGCATTCAAATCACCACTATGACTAATACTGCCCGCAAATAAATTAATTGCTCCGCCTTGAGTTAAAATTTTTCCTATATTTAAAACTTTATTTTTAGGGGATTGGATGTGAAATTGAATTTCAGGTGAATCTAAGTCTGTTAAGGTTAATTCTGACCCAGCAGCTAAAGTAATTTGCCCACCTTGTGTTGAAATAATCCCGCTATTTTCTATATCAGGGGCAATTAAAATAATATTGCCATCCTCACCTGCACGAATAATACCTTGGTTAAGAATACCTCCAGCTTCATTACCCGCAACAAAATGATAATTACCCGTCAAAAAATCTTGATTACTCAGATTAAGGGTAGAGGCAATCATACCTTGGGTATCAATAATGGAATTTTTCCCAAATACAATACCATTTGGGTTAATTAAAAATACGTTACCATTGGAAACCAGTTGACCTAAAATTTCACTAGGATTTTGTCCTATTACGCGATTTAGTACCGAGCTTTGACTATTTTGCTGAATAAAACGAGTTATTTCATTTTGAGAAATATTAAAGTTTTCCCAATTAATAATCGCATTAGGACTACTGGTAATTTGGGTGATATTTTCTAATGAATTATTAATTGATACTTGACCATTGATTATGCTTGCACCATTAGGATTGGCTTCTACACCATTTTGAATAATAATAAGTAACAAAGCTGTGTTAATCGCTTTACTTTTACGCGGCGATATTTTTTTGATAATTATTTTTTTCATAACTTATCCTCAAATTTTCAATTTAATTCATTGTTTTAAAATCGTAAAACCAAACTAGCATGAATTCTATTATTTCCTAACTGCGTTCCACCATTTTTTAAACCTTCATTTAAGGTGTGAGCTAAATCTAAATTAGTAAATATGTAATTTTTCCACTGCCAACGAATACCAATACCAACACTACTCAGAGTCCAGCTTTTAGCTTCGTTATCTAAAACATTTTGTTGACGACCATGACCGTAATCGTAAAATCCCAATAACTTAAAGCCGTATAAACGTGGGGTATAAAGTTCTAGTTTTATAATTTCACCACTGTCAGCACTGGTTTCTCTTTCATCATAACCTCTGACACTATAACTACCACCAATTCCTAATTGTTCACCAGAAATGATAGCTTGGTCACTATATTGCCCAGTTAAACTAAATTTAACTAACCAATTTTTAAATGTTGCATTTAAATTTGCACCATAGCGTAATAAATGCCAGTCTTGTTTGGAATTAACTCGTGACTTTTGATAATGCTGTTGACTATTATGACCACCTAAGCCTGTATTTCCTACCCATTGAAGATGAAAGTCAGATTTTACTTGCTTCCATAAATATTCACCTTGATACAAAATACTAACAGGAGTACTTCTAATGCTATTACCAATAGGGGTTTCTAAAAATTTGACATCATTAATAAAAAAACGATTATCTATGCCGACATCAAGCCAATGTTCGTAACTTCCTAATTTAGGTAAAAATTGTTGATAATGTAACCCATACATTTCACCTGACCCTGTAACTGAAAAATCATTAGCAATAATACCATTATCAACATCAGAAAACGCATAATAGGCACTTAACCAACCTTTCAGCGCATAAATAGGTAGACTATAATTTATCCC
Organism: Methylococcaceae bacterium; assembly: GCA_030627205.1. Taxonomy (GTDB): domain Bacteria; phylum Pseudomonadota; class Gammaproteobacteria; order Methylococcales; family Methylomonadaceae; genus WTBX01. The sequence continues at coordinate 508 of DAOUSN010000064.1, read as the reverse complement.
ATATTGTTGCACTGTTTCTAAATGGTCAGGCGAAGTGCTATAACTGGCACTAATTTGATGGTCTAAGTTCCATAAATTTCCATACTGTATTGCACCTGTTATCCTAAACTCACCTGTTTTATCTGTTCCTGTATTATTCATAATTAAAAAGGCTTGATAAGGACGCTGCTCAATAACGTTAATTTTAGCCTCAATATTATCAACTGTATCATTACTTTGCTTAAAAGTGAGTTGCAATTCTTTAAATGGATGGCGGTTAGTCATTTTAAGGGCATTAGCTAAAGCTTTAGTATCTGGAGATTCGCCTATTTTTAATTGAGGAAGACTGGCAAGAATGTTGCTTTTATCAAAATATTTAATCCCTTCAACCTTTATTTTATTTATCGAAAATGAAATTATTTTTAATTGAATTTCTTCACCTGTTAGTGTTTGGGGCGGTAAAACAACACGTTAAAAAGCATAACCTTCTGAGCGCATTTTTTGTTCTAAAATTTTAGCAACGCTTTGT
>DAOUSN010000045.1 GCA_030627205.1 Methylococcaceae bacterium | reverse complement strand
TTCCCAGAAGAAGTGATTATTGATTTTGAATTTATTACCACACCTTCTGATGAGGTTATTTTTGCACTGAAATATAAGAATGGTCTTGTCATTGATGCCAAATTATTATCAGATGGAACTCTACGCGCTTTAGCTATTTTAACAGCTTTAGAGACCGTCCCCGAAGGGTCAAGAGTTATTATTGAAGAAATTGACAATAGCATTCACGCATCCAGAACCAAAGTATTATTAGATGCGATTTGGGAAACTAGTCATCGCCGAAATTTAAAAACCTTAATTACCACGCATAATTCAGCTACTTTAGATGGGTTAAATGATGAACAATTAGAGGGGGTTGTTATTTGTCATTATGATAAAGAAACTCAATCAGCAAAATTGACCCCCTTTTTTGACTTACCTCATGTCGATATTTTATTACAAAAAGGAAAGTTAGGCGGGTTAGTCACTCGAAATGTTATTGAACATTATTTAGATCCAAAATTTGAACAAAAACGTCAGGCGAAAATGCAAAGCTGGTTGGAGTCTATAGAATGAGCCAGAGAATATTTGTAGTAGATACTGGATATTTATTAGAATTATACAAAATTGGAGGCGACTGGAAGGAAGAGTCTCATACCGTTATTAAACAAAAGTTTGGAGAAGAACAGCGAGCAGGTAGCCAGTTTTATTTCCCTATTCCAGTGCTATTTGAATTTGCTAATCATATTGCAGATGCAAATAACCGACATAAATTTATCCAATATTTTAAAGGTTTAATTGAACAGTGTTTGGACGATGATATGCCTTATTTTATTACCCCTTGTAGTAATGCAGAATCTATTCACGATTTTATTTTAGATTTACAAATTATTATGAATCGTTTTAATGATGAGTTTGTATATCAACAACTGGACTTAGCAGATTCGAGTATTATTGCCGAAGCAACCCGCTTAAAAGAAAAATATAAGCTTTCTTGTTTCGTTCATATTTGGACAAAACATACTAAATTAAAAGGATATGAACCCGATACAGAATCCAACGCTTTTGTTCGATAAGTTATGCAAATTAAATCATTAATGATACAAGGCACAACCTCAGATGCGGGGAAAAGCACCTTAGTTACCGCTCTATGCCGTTATTTTCATCGACAGGGAATTAAAGTCGCTCCCTTTAAACCCCAAAACATGGCATTAAATAGTGCGGTAACTGTAGAAGGGGGTGAAATAGGCAGAGCGCAAGCCGTTCAAGCCATTGCAGCAGGTTTAGAACCTCATATTGATATGAATCCGATTTTACTTAAACCAAATTCAGATAAAACTGCACAGGTTATTATTCAGGGTAAAGTTTTAAATAATCAAAGTGCCAAAGCTTATCACGCTTATAAAAAAACCGCGATGGTGGCAGTATTAGATTCTTATCACCGTTTAACACAACACTATCAAACTATTATTATTGAGGGAGCTGGAAGCCCTGCGGAAATTAATTTACGTGAAGGAGATATTGCTAATATGGGCTTTGCTGAAAAAGTCGATTGCCCTGTTATTTTAATTGCTGATATAGATAAAGGCGGCGTATTTGCCCATCTTGTGGGAACATTAGAATTATTGTCCATTTCTGAATGTCAACGGATTGTTGGTTTTGTTATCAATCGTTTCCGTGGAGATATTGCCTTATTGGAATCTGGTTTAAAATGGTTAGAACAAAAAACGGGAAAACCTGTTTTAGCCGTTTTACCTTATTTACATGATTTTCACTTGGAATCAGAAGATTCCTTATCTATTAAAGATTCAACTAACCCATCAAAAAAATCTTTAAAAATTATTGTTCCCAAGTTACCTAAAATGAGTAATCATACGGATTTTGACCCTTTATTATTTCATCCTAATGTTGATTTAAAATTCGTACAAAATAGTTCAACAGTCAATGAAGCGGATTTAATTATTTTACCAGGCACTAAATCAGTTCGTGATGATTTAAGATGGCTAAAAAATACGGGCTGGGAAAAATTAATTAACCGTCATTTACGTTACGGTGGTAAATTAATCGGTATTTGTGGTGGTTATCAAATGTTAGGACAATTTATTCATGACCCTGAGGGATTAGAAAGCGCAGCAGGCACAAGTGAAGGCTTAAGTTTTCTGGATTTAGAAACTACCTTAAAACCGCAAAAGATTTTACGTCAAGTAACAGGACAATTAACATTTGATGAGGCTACCATTTCAGGTTATGAAATTCATTCAGGGATAAGTACAGGAAATAGTTTAAATAACCCTTTAATGTATTTATCCTCAAATAAGGAAGGGGTAATTTCTGAGGATAATTTAATCGCTGGGACTTATTTACACGGCTTATTTGATTTGCCGAGTGCCTGTAATTCCTTATTAAAATGGGCGGGAGCAACGGAGGCTAAGGCAATTAATTATGCCAATGTTCGTGAAGATAACATTAATTTAATAGTAGATACTTTAGTACAACATTTTAACTTTTCTGCATTAGATAGTGTATTGAAAAAATTTGCTGATAGATAATTAAACTAACAAAATATTATGTAACTTAAATATTCGGTTGTATTATCTCGTTATGCTTAATATTTTTAAAGGTAGAGGTAGCTTTTTTTTAAAACTTAAGTAAACTATTCAAAGGTAAGTAAAGATTAATACTCAATCATATACAATAACAATTTAGGAGTCAAAAATGGCAGTTTCACTTTCAAAAGGCGGTAACGTAAATTTAAGTAAAGAAGCACCGGGTCTAACTCATATTAAAATAGGTTTAGGTTGGGATGCTCGAGCAACAGATGGAGCAGCTTTTGACTTAGATGCAGTTGGCTTTTTATTAAAAACAGATGGTAAAGTTGTTTCTGATAAGAGCTTTATTTTTTATAATAATAAAACCTCAGAATGTGGTTCAATTACTCATCTTGGAGATAATCAAACCGGTGAAGGTGACGGTGACGACGAAGCTATTCGTATTGATTTAGCAAAAGTTCCTGCTGAAGTCGATAAATTTATCATCGCAGTAACTATCCATGAAGCAGATACCCGTAATCAAAATTTTGGTCAAGTAAGCAATGGTTTTGTTCGTGTTATTAATGATTCTAATAATAGCGAAATTGCACGTTACGATTTATCAGAAGATGCAAGTGTTGAAACCGCAATGGTTTTTGGCGAACTTTATCGTCATGGAAGTGACTGGAAATTTAGAGCAGTTGGACAAGGTTTTGCAGGCGGTTTAGGACCATTAGCATCTAGTTATGGTGTTTCAATTTAATTTTATTTTCTATTTTTAATGAAAAATATTATGACCAGAATGATTTACTGTAAAAAGCTAGGGGCTGAAGCCGAAGGATTAGATACACCTCCTTTTCCTGGTGCAAAAGGTCAACAAATTTTTGAAACGATCTCTAAACAAGCATGGCAAGAATGGATGAGTATGCAAACCATATTAATCAATGAACACCGGCTTGCAAGTTTTGAGCCTAAAGCCAGAGAATTATTAGAATCTGAGCGAGAAAAGTTTTTATTTTCAGAAAACTTTAAAATACCAGAAGGTTATATTCCCCCAACTAACTAGATAAAGTTATAATAGTCAATTTTACAAAGAGGATAAAAAAATGTTAGAAAATTGGATCGCCCCCTCAATTCTTTCCGCAGATTTTGCTCGCTTAGGTGAGGAAGTTGATAATGTTTTAGCATCTGGTGCTGATGTTGTGCATTTTGATGTGATGGATAACCATTTTGTACCTAATCTAACCATTGGCCCTCTAGTGTGTGATGCACTAAGAAAACATGGAATTACTGCGCCAATAGACGTACATCTAATGATTGAACCTGTTGATAGAATCATTCCTGATTTTGCAAAAGCTGGTGCAAGTATGATTACTTTCCATCCTGAAGCATCAAAGCATATTGACCGTTCTTTGCAAATGATTCGTGATGAAGGTTGTAAATCAGGACTGGTTTTTAATCCTGCTACGCCTCTAAGTTATCTTGATTATGTCATGGATAAAGTTGATATAATTTTATTAATGTCAGTTAATCCAGGTTTTGGTGGTCAGTCTTTCATCCCAGCAACTCTCGATAAATTACGTGAAGCTAAAAAAAGAATTGATGACAGTGGTTTAGACATCCGCTTAGAAATTGATGGTGGTGTTAAAGTTAATAATATTCGTGAAATTAAAGCTGCTGGAGCTGATATGTTTGTAGCAGGTTCAGCTATTTTTAGCCAAAATGATTATAAAAAAGTCATTGATGAAATGCGTGCTGAATTAGCTCAAGCTTAAGTTAAAAAGCTACAATAACAATGAAACTCATCTTGAATGATGGGTTTTTCATTATAAAATCAACTCCGAGCTTAAAAATGCTTAATCAATGGCTTAAAAAAAATAGCATCATTCTATTAATAACTATTCTTTGGCTAACGCCATCTTACGCTGCAACCTCTAAAACTGCTATTGCTACAGCCCATCCTTTAGCCACCAAAGCTGGTTTTGAAATTTTAGCAAAAGGGGGAAATGCGTTTGATGCTGCTGTTGCTATAACTGCGGCATTAGCAGTTGTAGAACCTGCAAGTTCTGGGTTAGGTGGTGGAGGTTTTTGGTTGTTACATCGAGCAAAAGATAATTTTGAAACCATGATAGATGGTCGAGAAAAAGCACCTCTAGCTGCATTTAAAGATATGTATTTAGATAAAAATAATAATATTATTAATAATCTATCTACAGAAGGGGCGTTAGCTGCAGCCATTCCTGGAATGCCAGCAGGGATGATACATTTAGCAAAAAAATATGGGCGTTTAGCTCTAAAAGACTCAATAGCTCCAGCAATTCGTTATGCCTCTGAGGGATTTATTGTTAGCAATCATTATTTAAAATCAATTAAAAAAAAATTAGCTTTAATAAAAAAGAATCCAACTGCCGCAAAAATTTTATTAGATAAAGGTAATCTACCTACTAAAGGTTATTTACTCAAGCAACCTGATTTAGCAAACACATTACAACAAATTGCCAATAAAGGTAAAGCTGGATTCTATCAAGGTGATATTGCTAAAAATTTAATTAGTAGTGTTAAAAAAATGGGAGGGATTTGGACTCAAAAAGACTTAGATAATTATCAAATTATTGAAAGAACACCTATTTATGGTAATTACAAAGGGATTAAAATTACCAGTGCCGCCCTTCCTTCATCAGGTGGCATTGTTTTAATCGAAGTTTTAAATATTCTTAAAAGTTACGATTTAAATAGCTTAAATAATAGTCAGCGTAAACACTTAATTGCTGAAGCTATGCGTCACGCTTATCGTGATAGAGCATTATACTTAGGAGACAGTGATTTTATCGAAATGCCGATTTCTAGGTTATTGAATAATGATTATGCGGCAGGTTTAAGAACAACCATTCGTATGGATAAAGCATTGCCTAGTCATTTTTTGGTCGGAGTTGATGAAATAAAAGCGAAAGGAGAAGATACTACCCATTTTTCAATTATTGATACTGAAGGCAACCGGGTTTCATCAACATTAAGTATTAACTATCTATTTGGATCAGGTGTTATTGCCGAAGGAACTGGAGTCATTTTAAATAATGAAATGGATGATTTTGTTAGCCAAGTCGGACAAAAAAATGGTTATGGTTTAGTGGGTAGTATTGCCAATGCTATTGCACCTGGGAAACGGATGTTATCAAGCATGACTCCTACCTTCTTAGAAGATAAACATCGTGTTGCTGTATTAGGAACACCTGGTGGAAGTCGTATTATTTCGATGTTATTATTGGCCACCTTAGATTTTGCAGAAGGAAATTCACCTGACTCATGGGTTAATGTTCCACGGTTTCATCATCAATATATTCCCGATGAAATTTTTTATGAACCCAATGGATTAACAGAAACTGAGAAAAAAGATTTATCTGCACTAGGTCATAAACTAAAACTAAATTCTTATCGTTATGGAAATATGCAGGCAGTAGAGTTAAATAAAGATAACCATCAATTAAAAGCGGCAAGCGACCCTAGAGGAGAAGGTGTTGCTGATATTCGTTAAATAGTTTTATTTTTAATCTAAAATTCATTGGATGATGCTATATGAATCAACAAAATAGTAATATTTCTTGCCCACAATGTGGTTACCAAATTGATGTTAATGATATTTTACATCATCAAATTGAAGCTAATCTTCAAAAAAAATATAATAACGAGTTAGCTAAAAGAGACTCGCAATATCAACAACAATGCCAGAATTTACAACAGCAACAAGCGCAATTAGACGAACAAACTCGTCAACAAGACAACATTATACAACAACGTTTACAGCAAGAAAAAAAAACGCTACAGCAACAAATTAAACAACAACTTAAGTATGAACAAACCGCGCAACTAGAGGCTTTACAGCAAGAGTTAGCTGATAAATCCACCCAGCTTAAAGAATTTAATAAAGCTAAAGCTGATATTACTCGTTTACAGCGTGAAAAGGATGAACAAAAAGCGAGCATTACCGCAGAATACGCTCAACGTTTTACAGACCGTTTAAAAGAAGAAACTACTTCAGTACGCTCACAAGTAAAAAAAGAAATGCAGGCTAAATCATCAATAAAAATTGACGCGTTGCAAGCCGAATTAAGCATTAAATCCACTGAACTATCTGAATTTAATCAAGCTAAAATTGAAATAAAACATTTAAAAGATGAAAAAGAAGCTATTGAAGCTGAATCATTACAACGCTTTAACAAACGTTTGAAAACAGAGCAACATGTTTTACGAGATAAAATAACTAAAGAAATGAAATCTGAAGTTTCAGGGCAATTAGATACGTTACAACAAGAATTAGCGGCTAAATCAGAGCAATTAAAAGACCTCAATCAAACTAAAGCCGATTTAATGCGCTTAGAGCGTGAAAAAGAAGAATTACGTGGGGAAGTAATTTTAGAAAAAGAACGTGAATTTTCTAAAAAATTAATCGAAGAACGTTTGAAAATTCAACGTCAAGTTGATGAAAATACTGAACTTAAAGTCAAAGCATTACAAAATCAATTGGATGAACAAAAAAACTTAGCCGTAGAAATGAAGCGTAAGGCAGAACAAGGTTCTATGCAAATACAAGGAGAAGTTCAAGAGTTGGCTATTGAAGAATGGTTAGCGGAAAATTTTCCTTTAGATACCATAGAAGAAATAAAAAAAGGAGCGCGAGGGGCAGATTGTTTGCAAACTGTTCACACTCAAAGACAACAAAACTGTGGAACTATTTATTATGAAAGTAAACGTACTAAAGAATTTCAGGCAAATTGGATAGAAAAATTTAAAAATGATATTCGTGAAAAAAATGCAACCTTAGGGGTTTTAGTCACTGAATCAATGCCCTCTACTATGTCACGTATGGGCTTGAAGGATGGGATTTGGGTCTGCTCTTTTGAGGAGTTTAAAGGTCTATCCTCCGTTCTCCGTGAAACAGTGATTAAATTATCAGATGCTGTTGCCAGTCAAGTAAATAAAGGCGATAAAATGGAAATGCTTTATAGCTATTTAACTGGCAATGAATTTAAATTACAAGTAGAAGGGATTGTTGAAGGTTTTAGTCAAATGCAAAAAGATTTAGACTCTGAAAAACGTTCAATGGCTAGAATTTGGAAACAACGAGAAAAACAATTACAAAAAGTATTATTAAATACCACTCATATGTACGGTTCAATTAAAGGGATTGCAGGTTCTGCAGTGGCATCGGTGGCTTTATTAGAGCTAGGTGATGATATTGCTGAAGAACCAACGCTTTAACTTTTTAGCTAAAATAAATTTGTATGCTTTGTTACCAAAAAATTGCTGATAAATTTTATTTTTCTTGTCTTTGCTTTGCCATTATTATTGCTATTGCAGCTCCTATTTCCACTGCTGTTACTAGTGTAGGTTGTATTTTGATGATAACAACATGGCTACTTTCAGGTAAAGCACTTTTAAGTTTAAAAATAGCTTACCAACAAGCTACAGGAAAAATTATTTTAATTTTTTTTGCTTGGTTAATAATAGGAACAATTTATGCAGAGACTAGTTGGCATGATAAATTTGATACCCTTTTAAGTTGGAAAAAATTAATTTATACTTTTATTTTATTAGGGCTTTTTTATACAGAAAAATGGAAAAACTATTTTATCAATAGCTATATTATCTTTATGGGTATTGCCTCTATTTTAGGTCTTATTTTATGGTTAATGAATCTTGTTGTTCGTGAGGGTGCAGGACATGATGCAGGCATTTTCATGACTAATTATGCGACTCAAAGCACCGCTTTTATCGCGGCTTTACTGGGTTGTATTTTTTTATTCCATCAAACTGCATCACGGCTAAAAAGATATTTTTTAGCCCTCGCTATTTGTTTATTCATTTTTAATATATTTTTTATTAGCGGGGCAAGAACGGCGTATCTTGCTTTACCTATTGCCATCATTTTTGCGATTGGTAGTCTTCATAGTTATAAAAAATTGCCTATTATTACGGTAGCAAGCATTTGTCTGCTTGGATTAATAGCAAGTTCTCATACTCTACAACAACGTGTTGACGAGGGAATTAAAGAATTTAAGAGTTATGATACGAGTCCATACATTAGTTCTATCGGGGTTCGCGTTATTTTCGCTAAAAATACTTTAGAAATTATTAAACAAAAACCTATATTAGGCTTTGGAACCTCTTCTTTTGAGTCTGTTTATGGTCAATATGTAGCTGCACATTATCAAGGTTGGCGTGCTTTAACCACTACTGATCCGCATAATATTTATCTTTATGTTTGCTTAGAAAATGGAATCATCGGCTTAATTATCTTTTTAAGCTATATTTTTATTGCGCTTCAGCAAGGATTACAGCAGGCATTTTATGGCAAAATAGCCGCAAGTTTTTTAATGGCAATAACCGTTGCTAGTCTTTTTAATTCTTATTTTAAAACCTTTCCAGAAGGACATCTATTGGCCTTTTTTATCGGAATTTTATTGGCAAATAATAAAAAGGCTTCAACGGAAAAAATACCCTATGCTTAGTGTTATTGTTATTACTAAAAATGAATCAGGCTCAATTAGTCGTTGTCTTGCCTCGGTAAATTTTGCGGATGAAATTATTATTTTAGATTCAGCTAGTGAAGATAATACGGTTGAATTATGTCAACAGTTTACTGAAAAAGTATTTAATACTGATTGGCCAGGGTTTGGGATACAAAAACAGCGGGCTTTAGATAAAGCAATTGGAGATTGGGTCTTATCAATTGATGCCGATGAAGTTGTTAGTCCTGCTTTACAGGATGAAATTAAACAAGCCATGCAAACCGTTGCTATTGATGGATTTGAAATTCCTCGTCTTTCTAGTTACTGCGGAAAAACCATTAAACATGGGGGCTGGTATCCTGACTATGTATTACGGTTATTTAAACGTAGAAAAGGACACTTTACTGAAGACTTAGTACATGAACGTGTTATCGTCAATGGGCTTATTAAACAGCTTACACAGCCTCTTCAACATGAAGCTTTTATTAATCCTGAGGAAGTGTTGCGTAAAATCAATACTTATTCAAGTTTAGGCGCGCGAAAATTATATCAACAAGGTAAAAGAACCTCATTGATACAGGCTATTGCCAAAGGATTGTGGACATTTACCCGCACTTATTTATTAAAAGCGGCTTTTTTAGAAGGTCAGCAGGGATTAATGTTGGCAATTTCAAATGCCGAAGGAACTTATTATAAATATTTAAAATTACTTGATTTACAACGTACTGAAGAAAATGAATGATAAAATTAATTTCAGTTATTATTACAACCTACAATTGGGAAAATGCACTTGAGGCTTGTCTTTATAGTTTATTTGCTCAAGAAGATTTAGGCTTTGAAATTATTATTGCTGATGACGGTTCAAACAATGCAACAACGCAATTAATCAATCAACTGAATAAACAAAGCCCTGTTCCATTGAAACATTGTTTTCATGAGGATAAAGGCTTTAGGGCAGGAACAATACGCAATAAAGCGGTTTCAATAAGCTCAGGTGATTATTTAGTCTTCATTGACGGGGATTGTATAGTTTTTCCTTATTTTATTAAACGCCACCGACACTTATCCCAAAAAGGTTATTTTGTACCTGGAAATAGAGTATTATTAAGTCAAATTTTTAGCCAGATGGTGTTAAAAGATCAATTAGCATTACATAAACAAAGCAACTTGCATTTTATAAAATGGCGATTCCAAGGCTATATTAACCGTTTACTCCCCCTTATTTACTTACCATTTAAAAGGTTTCGTTTACGTCACCCGCAACGTTGGCAAAAAGCCATGACCTGTAATTTAGCGATTTGGAAAAATAACTTTATCGCTGTTAATGGATTTGACCAATTATTTGAAGGCTGGGGTTATGAAGATTCAGATTTAGTGATTCGCTTAATTCATTTAGGTATTAAACGTAAAGAAGGACGTTTTGCATTGCCTGTTCTGCATTTATGGCATCCTCAAAATGATAGAAATGCAGAACAAGAAAATTATCAACGCTTAATGCACCGTTTAAAGGATTCCAGTTTTATTTACGCCGAACAAGGGTTAAACAATTAAATTAGGCATTGATTACTTCAAAATCATGCGTAATAGTGACGCTTTTAGATAACATAATCGAAGCAGAGCAATATTTTTCTGCTGATAATTTTACCGCACGTTCGACTACAGAAGCTTTTAAATCATACCCAGTTACCACAAAATGCAAATGAATTTTACTAAACACACTAGGGATTGCATCAACCCGTTCAGAGGTAACTTCAGCCACACAATCAATTACCTTATGCCGACCTTTTTCTAAAATCTCAATAACATCAAAAGAAGAACAACCACCTACTCCCAGTAAAATCATTTCCATAGGACGAATCCCCATATCACGTCCACCATGACTTGGAGGCCCATCCATAACAATCGCATGACCGCTACCTGTTTCACCAACAAACATTCTACCATCGACCCATTTAACTTTTGCTTCCATTATTTCTCCTCATTATTAGTAATAATAATATGCTAGGATAACAGTTGATAGCTCATTTACTTACTAAAATATTTTTGGAACTTATGGAATTTACTTTAAATAATACCGATGGTCATGCGCGTCGAGGTCAACTTAAATTTGAACGTGGAGTCATTGAAACGCCTATTTTTATGCCTGTTGGTACTTATGGAACAGTTAAATCCCTAACTCCAGAAGAACTTAAAGGTATCGGAGCGCAAATTATTCTCGGAAATACCTTTCATTTAATGTTACGCCCTTCTATGGAAGTTATTAAAGCTCATGGCGGTTTACATGATTTTATGCACTGGGATAAACCCATTCTCACTGATTCTGGTGGTTTTCAAGTTTTTAGCTTAGGGGCGTTGCGAAAAATTACCGAAGCAGGCGTTACCTTTAAATCTCCTATTAATGGCTCATCTATTTTTATGGGACCTGAGGAATCTATGCTAGTACAGCGTGATTTAGGGTCTGACATTGTGATGATCTTTGATGAATGCACACCCTACCCTGCTACCTTTCAAGAAGCAGCCGATTCAATGCGTTTATCTTTACGCTGGGCAAATCGTAGTAAAAAAGCCCATGCGGATAATCCAGCAGCTTTATTTGGTATCGTACAAGGCGGAATGTATGACCGCTTACGCCAAGAATCTATAGAGGGTTTAATTGATATTGGTTTTGACGGTTATGCGATTGGTGGGCTTTCTGTAGGTGAGCCTAAGGAAGAAATGATGGCAACTTTAGATGGATTACACTTAAAAATGCCAATAGATAAACCCCGCTATTTAATGGGGGTAGGTACACCTGAAGATTTAGTTGAAGCTGTTAGACGTGGCATTGATCTATTTGATTGTGTGATGCCTACACGTAATGCACGTAATGGACACCTTTTCACCTCAACAGGGGTTATAAAAATTCGTAACCGTCAATATCAATTGGATACCCGACCTTTAGATAAAAGTTGTGGCTGTTATACTTGCCAAAATTATTCTCGTGCTTATCTGAAACATCTGGATAAATGTCGTGAAATGTTAGGCTCAAGACTTAATACCATTCATAACCTTTATTACTATTTACAGTTAATGCAAGGTTTACGTGATGCGATTGCCACTCAAACATTAGATATGTTTGTAAAACAATTTTATCAACAACGAGAAAAATCTGTACCAATTGTGGCATAATGAACGGTTTTATTGATAATTTGTCAATAAGTTATATCTTATAAGAATAATTAAGGAGAGTCATGAGTTTTTTTATTTCGGATGCAATAGCAGAAGTTGCCGCACCATCAAGTCAACCTGGTATCGAAGGAATTTTATTTCCTTTAGCAATTTTAGCGTTTTTTTATTTTATGTTTATTCGTCCCCAGTCAAAAAAGACGAAAGAACAAAAAGCGATGTTAGCGGCATTAAAAAAAGGTACAGAAATAGTAACCAGTGGAGGTATTTTAGGTAAAGTAGCAGAGGTTGATGATAATTTTATTAAACTTGAAATTGCTGAAAATAACTTTATTCAAGTTCAACGCCATGCTATTGCTAATATGATGCCTAAAGGAACGTATAAAACGACTAGCAAAAAATCATTAACACAGACAAAAACTAAAAAATCCTAATTTAAAGTTTAGTCATTTTTATTTGTTGGAAGAACCATGCAAAATCATTTCCCTTTATGGAAAAATTTGATGATTCTGATTGTGTTTGTAATCGGAATTATTTATGCGTCGCCAAATTTGTTTGGCAACGACCCCTCAGTACAACTCGCCTCTAGCGCTACTATTAAATTAAAACAAAAACAGGCGGATGTTATCAAAGCCGAGCTAGATAAAGCGGGGCTAAATATTAAAGAGTTTGAATTTAATAATAATAAAGTATTGGTTCGTTTCAATAATATTGATGACCAACTTAAAGCGTCTGATTTATTAAAAGCTAAAATGGGTAATGATGTTACCGTTGCTTTAAATTTAGCCCCTGCAACACCTACTTGGTTACGGGCTTTAAATGCAAGCCCCATGTATTTAGGTTTAGATTTACGCGGAGGCGTTCATTTTCTGCTAGAAGTTGATATGGATGCTGCCATTAAACAGGCAGAAGAACGTTATAATCTTGATGTTAAAGCAGGATTACGTAGTCATAAAATTCGCTATAAATCTATTAGCAAAAATAATGGTATCATTAAAATTACGCTAAAAAATTCGGTAGACAGTATTGCAACCCAGGACTTTTTAAATAGCGATCTTTCTGGTTTGACTGTTAAAGAATCCTCAGAAGCAGAAAATACTTTATTAGTCAGTCTCTCTAGACAAGAAAAATTAGAGATTAAAAAATTTGCCTTAGATCAAAATATGACGACATTGCGTAATCGAGTTAATGAAATTGGCGTTGCCGAACCGGTTATTCAACAACAAGGTGATAACCGTATTGTCATCCAATTACCTGGTGTGCAAGATACCACGAAAGCAAAAGCTATTTTGGGGAAAACCGCAACGTTGGAATATCGTTTAGTTGATGTTGAGCATGATGTTCAAAAAGCCGTACAAGGTTTACCAGTAATTGGCAGCCGTTTATATTATGAAGTTGATGGTAACCCTATTTTACTTAAACGCCGAGTTATTGTAACTGGAGCTGAAATTGTTGATGCCGCTTATACAATGGATCAAAATAATGCCCCTGCAGTATCCATTACCTTAAACGGTATTGGTGCGAAAAAAATGGGAAAAATGACTCAGAAAAATGTCGGTAAGCCAATGGCTGTAGTCTTTATAGAATATAAATCTAAAACTCGTACAGTTAATGGTAAGAAAGAAAAATATAAAGAAAAAGTCGAAAAAGTTATTAGTGTTGCAACTATTCGAGATTCATTTAGTAAACGTTTTCAAACCACAGGTTTAGATAATGCCGAAGAAGCACGTACCTTATCTTTATTGTTAAGAGCAGGTGCATTAGCAGCTCCAGTTGATATTATCGAAGAACGTACCGTTGGCCCAAGTCTTGGACAAGATAATATTGATAAAGGTTTTAACTCCGTTATTGTCGGTTTAATCTTAGTCTTAGTTTTTATGCTTATTTATTATCGTCTATTTGGCTTAGTCGCAAATATCGCCCTTGCTTTTAACCTTGTTGTTATCGTGGCAGTATTATCAATGATACAAGCAACTTTAACCCTACCAGGCATTGCTGGAATTGTATTAACTGTAGGTATGGCTGTTGATGCTAACGTATTAATTTTTGAACGGATAAAGGAAGAACTTAAAAATAATAATACCCCACAATCAAGTATTTTTGTGGGATATGAAAAAGCCTTTGCAACTATTTTTGATGCTAATATTACCACTTTGTTAGTTGCTTTAGTTTTATTTGGATTTGGTACTGGGGCAATCAAGGGTTTTGCGATTACCTTATCCATTGGTATTTTAAGCTCAATGTTTACTTCAATTTTAGGGACGCGAATGTTGATTAACTGGTTTTACGGTAATCGTCGTGTTAAGAAACTTTCTATTTAATTTTTGTGGATGAAAAATGTTTAAACAAGATCTTGATTTTTTAGGTAAGCGAAAGTTTGCAATGATTTTATCGACTATTTTATTAATAGTCTCTATTGCCTCATTAGCGATTAATGGCTTAAAACTCGGCATTGATTTTACAGGTGGAACACTCGTTGAAATCGGTTATAAACAAGCGGCTGATTTAGGAATATTGCGTGAAACCTTAGAAAAAAGTGGCTTTGATGATGCAACCGTACAAAACTTTGGGACAACGAAAGATGTATTAATTCGTTTAAAACCCAAAAAAGGGATTAGTAACGCTGAATTAAGTACACAAATACTAGAGTCGATTAACAAAAATGGGACAGAAATCGCTGATGTCCGCCGTGTTGAATTTGTAGGCCCACAAGTAGGCGATGAATTAGCCGAAGATGGTGGCTTGGCATTATTATATTCTATGTTTGGAATTTTACTTTATGTCGCTTGGCGGTTTGAGTATAAATTTGCCTTAGGTTCAGTTGCAGCCCTTTTACATGATGTTGTAATTACCTTAGGTTTCTTTTCATTATTACAACTTGAATTTGACTTAACTGTTTTAGCTGCCATTTTAGCGGTAATTGGTTACTCATTAAACGATACTATTGTAGTTTATGATCGTATTAGAGAAAATTTTAGAAATCTACGTCAAGATTCTGCAAAAGAAATCATGAATATTTCTTTAAACCAAACTTTAAGTAGAACCCTAATGACTTCGGTTACTACGGCTTTGGTTTTAATGGCTTTAGCGGTTTTAGGCGGTGAAATTATTCATAACTTTGCGATTGCTTTATTAGTTGGTGTAGGTATTGGAACTTATTCATCTATTTTTATTGCCAGCCCTGTGGTTTTAAGTTTGGGTATTAGTAAAGAAGATTTAATGGTTCCTGTGGCAGAAGGGGCAGATATTGATGACATGCCATAGTGATTATTTAGGGACGAAAATATCAGCCCATAACTAGACTTATATCACATTTATTGTAATAATTTTTTAACTTTAACTATTTTCTATGGTATACAAGTTATATATTATTAGATTTTAAGAGAAATATCATGGCAACCTCAGAACAAAGAAAAACTATTATTGAATTATATAGTGCTTATTTTAATCGTGCTGCTGATGCAGATGGTATAAATTTTTGGGAAAATTCTTACGCTATTTTTCTACAAGAAGTCCCTGATTC
Source organism: Methylococcaceae bacterium (assembly GCA_030627205.1). Lineage (GTDB taxonomy): Bacteria > Pseudomonadota > Gammaproteobacteria > Methylococcales > Methylomonadaceae > WTBX01. Next base: position 1,478 of record DAOUSN010000045.1, on the reverse strand, counting down.
TGTTGATGCTGAAAAATATGCGTTAATAAAGATTTCCTCACAAATAGCGAACTCTACTGAATATCTTAATTTATATCCATCGGCATTATCAAATGTAAATTTTCTTGATTCAGTTTATCAAAATTTATTTAATCGCCCGATAGATAATGAAGGTAAAAATTTTTGGTTTAAACATTTAGAAGCACAAACAATGACAAAAGATACTGCCATTGTTAATTTAATTGCCGCCTCTAAAGCGAACACTTCCATTCAAGGAGTTGTTGACGCTTCTTTCCTTGAAAACAAAACCAATGTTTCTTTGTATTTTGTTGATACTCTAAAATCTAATGATATTAGTTTAGCAAAATTGGCATTTTTAAGCATCACCTCAGACCCTGCAACTGTCAATCTAACGATTAATCAGTTAAACGGTGTTGATATTATATCAATACCACCTGTTGACACTGTTGACACTGTTGACACTGTTGACACTGTTGACACTGTTAAACCTGCCTCATCAACACCACCTGTTATTGATACCAAAAATCCTGAATTAATAGCGATTAGCGCGAAAGATGGTACTTATTCAGTTACAGATGTAGTCGACATTACACTAAAATATAATGAGACAGTTATTGTTGATAAATCTTTTAATTCTCTACCAACATTAACGTTAAGTAACGGTAAATTGGCAACTTATGTTTCTGGCAGTGGTAGTGAGGAATTAATCTTTAGTTATCAGGTACAAAATGGAGATACCAATAGTAGCGATTTAGATGTGTTATCAATTAACCTCAATAAGGCAACAATTCAAGATAGTGAGGGAAATAACGCAGGTTTTGCTTTAGGCACAGGGATTGATTTAAAAACTGATGCTTCAGTTGTCATTAAAGGTGTCCCCGCCCCAACTATATCATCAGTAACAACACCTGCTATTGATGAAAATATCGGTGGAAATCAAGTTGTTTATACCGTAACTTCAGATGATACCACTGCAACTTATAGTTTAAAACCAGGCGAAGACAGCAGTTTATTTACAATGAATGGTAATACGGGAGAAGTAACTTTAACCTCTAATCCTGATTTTGAAACTAAAGCCAGCTATCAGTTCACGGTGATAGCAAGTGATACCACAGGTAATACCTCTGAACAGGCTATTAGCTTAGGTATTAAAGATATTGATGAAAATAATCCCGTCATTAATTCAGCTACAGTCGCTAAGGCTATTGATGAAAATACAGCCGCAGGTCAGGTTATTTATACGGTCACCGCAACAGATGAAAGTAGTGTCACTTATAGCTTAAAAGCGGGTAATAATAGTAGTGCGTTTACCATTAATGAAAGTTCAGGGGCGGTTACGCTGACAGGGAGTCCTAATTATGAAACCAAAGCCAATTATAATTTTACGGTTGTTGCAACGGATACGTTAAATTTATCCAGTGAAAAAACAGTCTCATTAGCTATTACTGATCTTGATGAAGATGCGCCTAATATTACTT
>DAOUSN010000031.1 GCA_030627205.1 Methylococcaceae bacterium | reverse complement strand
GGTGGAGTGCATCAATTCGATTCTTCGTCCTTATTTTAATACATCAAAAAATCAAATAACTCAGGCGTTTCTTAATACCTTTATGTTTTATCATAATCATCGACGTTATCATGCTGGAAAAAGAAAATAAAGGGTCAAGTCTTGCATTTTGCATACTTGAGAATTTAGTTTATACTGAATTAAAGGTGTCTGACTCTTATTTTGCAAAACGCAAGACTTGACCCTTTCTTTTTTCTTTCTTTTTTCAAAAATTATCAGTAAGATCATACGGTTTGTGATATGCTCTTTACCAAACTAACGGTAGGTAAAATGCCCATAATAAAAACAGATAAAGAATCAATCACTAAAGAGAGTATTCACTTATTCAAAGTGCATGGTTATTACAACACTACGATGGCTGATATTGGGGGGGCATGCGGGCTTATAAAAGGTAGTATTTATCATCATTTCGAAAGCAAACAAGATTTGGCTTTATCATGCTTAAAGTATATTCATGAATATTTTGAAATCCATATATTCTCAATAGCATACTTAAATGAACTTACCGCATCAAAAAAGATAGAGACGTTTACAGAAGCGGTTGAAATATATTTTTTAAATAGTGAAGGCGGTTGTTTGTTGGGGAATTTTGCGCTTGAAATATCGAATAATATTCCCCTATTGAAAAAAGAGATAAAAAATTATTTTAATCATTGGGAGGAGGCATTATTTGAAATATTAAAATCGAAATTTAATAAAAATACTGCACAAAATAAGGCAAAGCAATTTGTAGCCAGTACTCAGGGAGCCATTATGATGATGAGACTATATGGCTCATCAGAAACATTTAAAAGTTTAAATAAAGACATAATAAAAGTAATGGCTTAAAATTTATTCATTTTACAAAACATACGTTTGTTATACTCAGGAAAAGATATGTCATATTTTAAAAAATTTAAAGGTTTATCAAAGCCATCGCCCCCAAGACCAGCACTGAAACAAATTGTTTTTGTGTGGCTGGGTGGTTTTATCGCTATTAGTATGGTCAGTTTTTTAGCATTTTATGCCAAACAACCGTTAGTTATGGGTTCCTTTGGTGCATCATGTTTTGTTCTTTTTATACTTCCTGATAGCCAGTTTGCCCAGCCTCGTAATGTAATTGGAGGACATTTTATTTCAACGCTAGTTGGATTAATATTCTTCCATTTAGTTAGTACAGAATGGTGGAGCATGGCATTAGCATTAGCAACAGCCTTATCACTCATGCAATTACTAAGAATCCCTCACCCCCCTGCTGGATCAAACCCACTAATTGTTTTTATTGCAGGTGCCAGTTGGGAATTTTTATTAACTCCAACATTAATAGGAGCCATATTATTAGTTATTGTTGCATTGTTTTACAACAATATTTCAAAAGACCGAAGTTACCCAACGTACTGGATCTAATATTTATTTTAACTATTTATAGAAAATGGACATCATAATGAACATAGAGAATAGCAATGTATATGAAGAAATAAACCAAGAAAAATTAGATACTTTACAAAAAAAACATGAATGGATTGTAGAGCCGATTTATAATGCAAGTAGGAATATTTTAAAAACACCATTTTATGAATGGCTTTCATCCATTGAGAGTCCTGTAGCTTTTAAAAATGTTGCAGTTCCTTTGTATTATCATTCGGCGACCTTTCCAAAAGTAATTGGGCTTATGTTAGGGCTAACACCTTTATCTGAAAATTTTATGATGCCTTTTTATGCAAAACACGCATATGGTGAAGCAGATCACCATGAAATGCTTATGGACTGGATGTTAGAGCATAATTTATTAAATAAAAAAGAAGATATTGACTCCTTTTACCCAAACACTGAAACTAATGCTTGTGTTAATTATGCTTACCAAATGGCAGTAGAGCAGTATAGAGATAAATGGTTGGTTGGTCTAAACAGTGATATTGAAAGGTGTTCAAATGATTTTTTTAAAGCTATATCACCTAAAATGCACAGTCTAGGTGTAGGGGATGATTATTTTGATGTTCACGTTGAAGCGGATGAACACCATAGCATAATGGGACTTGAGTATATAGAGTGTCAAAGTGCAAACTCTATACGAGGGAAAGCCCTGATAACAAAAGCATTAGAAGGTATAGAATTATGGGGAAAAATGATTAATTCTTGGGTGGGTGTAGATTTGAATTGTAAATTTAATTTAAACGGTACTCCTTTAAACAATAGCTTCAAAAGGTGATGTGTTTTTTGAGAGCTTACAAGTTAAATTAAAATGCTAACAAAAAAATCCAGCGGACAGTTTAAAGCGTCACGGTTTTTGCTATTCGCAAAAGACCGCGCCCCTTTTTACCGCCGCTTATTTTGGCGTTCAGGCTGTAGGAAAACCTAAATTACCCCAAAATTCAAGATTTATAATTTTTAAGTGATTGAAATTCCTAAACTATTTTTTTGGGAAAAACTGAAAATTGCTATGGGAAGGGTTTTCCTACAGCCTCGTTAGCTTTACGTAAAAATAGAACCTTTATACTTCTGTATCCCTAATGTAAAATAGCATAATAAAATTATTTTGAGCTTACTTAAAAGAAAAAGAGAATTTATGAAAATACTTGATACATTTGCTGGTGCAGGAGGATTTAGCCTAGGGTTCGAGATGGCTGGGTGTGAAATCACTGGAGCAATTGAGATTGATAAGTGGGCAAGTGAAACATTCAAGTTTAACCACCCAAATACAAATGTTATTTGTAATGATATTACAAAATTAACAGATAAAGATATTTTAAATTTATTTGGTAACGAGCAACCAGACATTATTCTTGGTGGTCCGCCTTGTCAGGGGTTTTCTATATGCAATAAAAATAGTGGCGATCCCAAAGACCCAAAGAACTCATTATTTGAAGAATTTATTAGGGTTGGGCGGGTTCTAAAGCCAAAAATAATGATAATGGAAAATGTTCCAAATCTGGTAAAAGCAAAAACTGCAAATAAAGAAATGGTAATAGATATAATTTGCACTAAATTAGAAAAAATGGGGTTCTATGTTTACTATGATATTTTGGAGGCAACTAATTATGGTATACCGCAAATAAGAAAACGACTTTTTGTGATAGCTTCAAAAAAACAATTAGAAAATCCATTTCCTAAGCCAACACATACTCTAAATTCTGGTAAAAATGATCTACTTTCTGAGAAACTAGAAAAATGCCCAAGTCTTTGGGATGCAATTTCTGATCTTCCAGAAATTGAAGCTCGCGAAGGAAGTGAAGAACAAGAATACACCATCAAAACAAAAACCAAGTATCAAAAATTTTTAAGAAATGGGAATGCTACATTATACAATCACAAGGCAATGTGTCATTCAAAACGTATAGTTGAAAGATTTGCCTCAATGTCATGTGGTGATTCTATATCAGATGTACCAGAACACTTAAAACCATACAAAAGAAATACAACAGAAATTTCGGGTAAGGTTTACGATCAAAATAATAGAAGAATGCAGCCAAATAAACCTTGTCACACAATAGCAGCCTCATTTTACGCAAATTTTGTACATCCGTTTAAAAATAGAAACTTTACTGCTAGAGAAGGGGCGAGAATACAATCATTTCCAGATAGCTTTGTATTTAAAGGAAAACCAACAGTTGTAAGTCAGAAACTCCTTGCAAGAGAAGGAAGAACTGATGAAAAATATTTATGCCAGTACAATCAAATAGGTAACGCAGTTCCGCCATTACTAGCTAAAGCTGTTGCAAAAAATATTTTAGAACAAATTTAAGGAGTTTTAGTATGTATGTTCATGGTGATAATTTAACTCAAAAAGAAAATCACAAGACAAAATATTTAGATGATGTTTCTAGGCAGTATTTGGTGAAAATCAGAGAAAAATATGATGAATGGCGAAAAGCCAACGAGGATTTAAAAGGTCCATTTGTTGAAAAACAAGAAAATGATTCAAAAATATTAGAGGAGCGGGTGAAATTATTTAATGACTACAAGGATATTATTGATCAACAGCACTATGCTGAAAATTTTGATTCTCGCTCTAATCTTCATTCTTCAATTTTAGAAGAATTTATATATTATCTTTTTAAAGACCTTGTATCTGAATTTTCAGATACAGCACTTATTGGTAAAGCAAGAGCATTTAAAGACATATTTTTTCAAGCTAAAAGTTATAAGGAAATGGTTGAAAAACCTTGTGCGCAAATTGAAATAAAAGACCATGATTTTGTCATAGGTGTAAACATCAAGGCAGATATGAAATGCGAAGGAAGTAATGACTCTCAAACTGAGATATTACAAGTACCTGCTGTTGCAATAGAGTGCAAAACTTATCTTGATAAAACAATGCTAGAAGGCTCTTCAACGGCAGGCGCACAACTACTTTCAAGAAATCCAAATGCAATGTATGTTGTAGTTGCTGAATGGCTAAAATTAACAGATAAAGTAAATTTAAAAAAATATCAAGTAGATCAAATATTCGTTCTTAGAAAACAAAAAAATACAGACCGAGAATTTAGATATGATGCAGGATATGTTAAGAACCCTATATATGCAGATGTTGTAGAAGCACTATTTGAAATGGTACGTGAACATTTGACAAATACTTGGGATGGTTCGGTTCAAAATAAACTTGAAACAGGCTTGCTCATATAAAAAGCTAACAAAAAAATCCACTTGACCATTTAAAGCGTCATTTTTTTGCAAAAAAACGCAAAAAAACCGCCTCTTTAAATGAATCAAAAGGGGAAATTATTGGACTAATTAATAATGATATTGAGATTGTCACCCCAGGATGGATGGAAGAAATGCTAAGTCTGCTTCTTAGACCAAATATTGGAGTGGTAGGAGCAAAACTTTTATGGCCAAATAAGATGGTGCAACATGGTGGCGTATTGCTGGGTGTTAATAATCTTGCAGGACATATAGGCAATAACAATATGGGCAATGATTTAGGTTATCAATGGCTTTTACAAGTAACACATCAAGTTAGCGCAGTTACTGCTGCTTGTTTATTAACGCGTAAAAGTGATTATTTAACATATAACGGCTTAGATGAAAAATTATTTCCTGTCGCTTTCAATGATGTAGACTATTGCTTAAAACTATCTCAAAACAATCTTAGTAGTGTTTGGACTCCATTTGCTTGTATGATACATGCAGAATCTATTAGTCGAGGTAAAGATGATACGGCTGAAAAATCTGCTAGAGCGCAAATGGAAATGACCAATTTACGGATGCTATGGATAGAGCGGTTAATGAATGATCGCTATTATCATCCGAGTTTATCATTGAATTCAGCCGATGCACCTTTTTCTGCATTAGCGATTCCTCCTAGAAACAGAATCGCTAGATTATAAGTTAAGAGTTACCGACTGTTCTTTAAGTTTTTATTTTTATAAAAAATATAGCCTAAAAAACCTGTGATTAAAAAACCTAATAGATAAAAGATATTACTTGTTTCCTTAACAGATTGATTAGTATCTGGAAATCTAAATTTAGTTAAAACCCCTAAACCTGAATCATGAACATCAATTGTAATTGAATTCGCCTTTAGTTGATGAATTTGAACCTCGCCATCATCAAAAGGCTTATAATTTCTTGATTTTAAAGTAACAAAGTTAGGATAAAGAGGTTTTGATGAAAATTGTGCCTGATTGCCTAATGCTTCTGCAATTTCTTTTTCAATTGTTTTGGTTGATTTTCCTGCTGTTTTAATTTCGATAGGGGGCTTATTATCAAGAGTTATGCTAATTACCCCACCTGCTGCAGCTTTTTTATTCGAGCGTGAAAAATTGTCAATATACTCAACAGTGGCAGAATAAACAATGTCAATAGCAACATCAATGGATGCGGTATTAAAATCTTCATTAGGAATATCATAGCGAAGTTTTTGATTACTATAATCTCGTGTAGTTATATAAGCTAAATCAAATCCAGCTCTATTACTGACTAAATAAGTTCCTTTGCCTTCAATATAATTAGCAATTGCTCCACGAGCATGTGGCGCATCATAATTTATTCCTGCATTAAGAGATTTTGCAGCTTTTTTAGCTAGTGTTACCGCAGAGGTAGGGGTTTTTGATTCAAAACCATTAATAAATACCAAACCATTCGCACGATGTGTAGTTGAGCCACCCTTGCGCCAAGAAACTAATGTTGAAAACGCGGTATCACCCTTTCTTTTGGATAAATCTGTTTGTATTCGGAGTTGATTTTTTTCAACTGGCAAAGCAAAAATAGAGTATGAAAAAGTCATCATTCCAATAAGTAAGCTGATTAATTTTAAAGGTTTATTTTTTATCATTGATTAATATCCTAAGAAGTATCTGTTCCACACTACCACAAAACAATATCAGTTTGAAATTCAAATTTATATTTTTTTATAAAGTCTAAAAATAAAATACCTTAAACATCATAATGTTAAAAGAATCTATTAGCTAAACAAGATGACTTTATTGTTCTTAATTTAATTTTAGAATCTAAGAATCACAATCAGATGTACTATAATTAAGCTGTTTTAGATTATATGTCACTTAATATATAATATTTAAGACCCTTTTTAACAAATATAAAACAAATTTAGGAACTAATTATGGCTAGTTTAGACGAAATTACTAAAGAAATTATTACTTCTGTTGACGGTGCTTTAGGTTGTGCAGTAGTTGATTTAAACAGTGGGCTATTATTGAGTGTCTCACACAATATCCCCTATTTCACTCAAACTTATATAGAAGCTGTAGCTGCGGCTGCGGTTGATATGTTTAGAGGAAGAAATGTACAAGCAGTGGAGAGTTTATTAAGTAATCAGCGTGGAGTTACTATTGAAAAAACTATCCAAGAAATGCAAATGACAACAACAAATACTTTTCACTTTATGACCCTTGTGCCAAATAAAGAAGACGCATTAGTGGTTCTTATCACCAGTAAAAAAACTAATTTAGGAATGGGCTGGGCTTCTGTTCGTAAACACCTTCCTGAAATAGGTCCTTTACTGCCTTAAAACTAAAAATTACATTTTAGATATGTTGGATAAGTGGCTAAAATACCTGTTTTTTAAGTTTTAGTCGCTTATTTTTAAATAACTTTATTTCATTAACATTAATAATATGTTGCCCTTAATTCCAAATAAAGATATTGCTGCCAGAGATCTTTGGCCATTGAAAGAAGGTCGTAATATTTTAGAAGCTATCACGGATAAAAAATTACACATTAAAGAAACTGAAGATCAAAGTTATTTATTATCAGTTGAACAGCAATGGCAATTATTTAGTTCAAAAATAGATATTCATGATAGTTATAATAGTGCGCGGCAAAAATTATTAGAAATGGTAGAAATACACCGAAATTTAAGCACTGATATTAGTCAGCAACGCTGTTTAGCGATTACCGAGGATGATGATCGTTATCGTTTATGGCAAATTGTTAAAATAGAAGAAACACTAGGGCAATTATTAGAAAAAGCATATAAAGAAAAAAATGTTAAAAAGATTTCGGCAATGTTATTTGTGGTTGCAGATAAATTTTTTATGGGTTGTCAGCATTTTTCTAAATTAGAACCTCAATTGCTTTTGGATTTAAATAATTTAGTTTTAAAAGACAATGCCATTATTTTTACAGGGTTTATTCCAACGACTAGCAATACCTTAACCATCAATACAGATCATTGTTTTAAACAGGCATTTCAACGTTATATTACTCAATTAACTGAAGACTCTGAGATAAAAAATTCACTTATTAGTTATTATTTAAGCGTACATGCCCAAGAAAATGCAACTAATAAAATGTTAGTTAATCGTTTATTAATGCTTTTTAAGCAATAGAGTAGGTTTTAAATTAATGAAAATTGAAATTATCGGCGCGATTGATGGTAGTTTACACTATGATTCTTTACAAATTAGCCGCTTATTAGAAGAAGATCAAACCATCTTAAATTATGGTACAACTTTTATGGGTCGTCCTGGAACACAATTACATACGGGAGCGAATGATGTTGTAAAACTACGTGCTGAATTAGATTTAAACGAAGATAAAACCCACGATTTTGTACGCTATGCTTTGCAACAAGAACAAAAATTAAAACTTCATCATCCCCATAAAACTTGGTTTGTCATAGAACTTGATAACCATAAGTTTAAAATTGGTAATATTTGTCCTCGTCTTATTCCGTTGCATACTCTGGAACAAACTAAACCAACTGACATCAGTAAAAAAGTGGCTTATTTAAAACAGGTCTATCACTATTATTTTTCGACAGCAAGTCATTTTAATTTACGTCTTGACGAAGGTTTATCAAATTTTGGCATAGATAAAAATGATACTCTTTATTATCTGGATGATGATATTTATTCTTGGGATAATTTTATTTCATTTACACACATCCTAGGAGTGTTAATTCGTAATAATCAGTGGTTAGATGAACATTATGCACAAAAATTTGGAATAGAATTACAGCAATTAATTAGCAATTTTTCCAAAGAATCTCATACTTGTTATCGTGTAGCACGGTTATTACGTGATATTTTTATGCCTGATAATGATAGAAAACTGGTACTGAATACTATTATTAAGCAATTAGAACAATCTAAAGTGGTTACTAAAAAATTAAAAGTAACCGCTGATTGTTTAGCTATTCTTGCTGATGTTCATGCGAATATACCTGCTTTAGAGGCTGTACTTGATTATTTACAACAACATAATATTACTCATGGAATCGTTTTAGGTGATATTGTAGGTTATGGACCTCATCCTAATGAGTGTATAAAGCGATTACAACAAACGGAATTAATGGTTATTAAAGGCAATCATGACCATGCAGTTATCAGTGGCAATACAAAACGCGGTATCTCATCAATAGCGTCTTGGTGTATAGAATGGACTATTCCGCGCTTAAGCATTGACGAAAAAAAATGGTTAACTGAGCTACCTTTAGAACTTAATAGTGATGATAATGACTTCAAGAGTTGGCGGGCGGTACATGGTTCACCAATAGACCCTAATTATTTTTATGCGTATGTTTATCAAATGACTTATGAGCAAAATCTTGATGAAATGGAAAAACAACAACTAGATTTATGTTTTCATGGCCATTCTCATATACAAGGAATGTATGTTAGAGATGAACTAGGTCAAGATAAATTTTTAAATCCTACTGCAAAAACTTCCTTAGCTAACTATAACCACGCGCTTATTTGTCCAGGATCAATAGGACAACCACGTAATGGTTGCACAGGGACACAGTTTGCTATTTATCATCAACATACTGATGAAATTCAATTTATCTCAATTAATTATGAGATAGATAAAACTTTAGCTGATTTACAAAAATATGAGTTTCCAGCAATGCTTGCAGAACGTCTACAACGTGGTGAATAATAAGACTGGCTACTACCTTTACTGAAAGGCAGGTTGATTTTTTGATTTAAATTGTTTTTCTTTGTCAAATTGTTCTCCTGCTTCCTGATAGCGTTCTTGCTTAAATAAAAACATTCCATAAGCATTATATATATTGTCATCATTTAATTTTTTTACATTCTCAAGTTCAATAGCAGACTTAAAAGCTCGTTCAGCTTTTTCATTCTCTCCCATCGCCTCATAAGTCAAAGCTAAATTAAGCCAAGCTTGGTAAAACTCAGGGCGTTTTTTAATCACTTGTTGTAGTATTTTAACAGCAATATCATAACGCTTATCTTTTCTAAGAATTCGTCCTAATTTGAACTGAACTAAAATATCATTAGGAATAATTTGCTTAGTAGCATTAGTTAATGTGGTTTTTATGTTTTGTAGAGGTGGTGTTGCAGTATTATTTTGTGCGGGTGTTTTTTGATAATAATTAGCCCGGGCAATATTAATTAAATCAGCTACTGTTTTAGCTTCACGTTGAAAAGCGACTAAACAATCAATTGCATAGTTTTTATTTAAACGATTGTTAATATAAGATAAATCTATATTGTCTAAATTTAGATCATCTCGTAACAATACCTTGGTTGGAATTTTTTCAAATGGAATGTTAGTAATAACCTCTAATGCATTAAATATTTCTTTATCAATATTATCGTTTAATTCAGGTTGATAATTATCAGCATAAGCAGTGTTTATGGGATTAAGTGCTGAAAATAATCGCTGGGTATTTTCAATAATCCCATTAGGAATAATTTGATAATCGTTGGTTTTTTTACTATAAATTATTTTTGAGCGTTTTAAGTAAGAATTAGAAACAGGAACTTCAATTTCCTTGATTTTATTGCTATTTGGATCAGGGGATAAAATAAACAGATAAGAACCAATTGGATAGTTTGTTGAAATAGGAACAGAAAAACGCCCTTTGCTATCGGTTAATAAAATTAACACCCGCCCTTCAATTTCAATTTCAATTTGCGCTCCACCTATTGGAAATTCATCACCATAATCATTTGATACTAGGCGCATATCTAAAAAACGTGGAGCTGTCAATAGATACATAAATAAAACTACAAAAGAAATATAAGTGGAAATCTGTACCCACGGTGGCATAAGTAGGAATCTATCTTTTATAAATTTAAATAATGCGTCCATTAATAATGCCTAATATTGCTAATTTTATTATTATAAAGTAAGAATTCAGCGGTTAAACCTTAAAGAGTTACTTTTGATTAAGTAAGCCTTTAAGATTTACAAAAGGGTTGTGTGTTCCCCCAGCATTATCTTCTGCCACACTTGAAACGTCCCCTCCATAACGAATTTGCTCTTCATAACGAGAATGTTCATTATCATGACAATACAGACATAATAATTCCCAGTTACTGCCATTTGAAGGGTTATCATCGTGATTGTGATTTTTATGATGAACAGTTAATTCAACTAAATTTTTATGAGTGAATTCTCTTGTGCAACGTCCGCAAACCCAAGGGTATAATTTTAAAGCTTGCTCTCTATAACCTTTTTCACGGTCTTCTTTATAGCGGCGAGCATTTTCAATAATTTTATTTCCTGCCGCTTGAGTTAAGTTTTTATTCATAAATCACCTAAATGAAATGATAGTATTTAAAAAAGGATAAAAGAAAGCTATAATTTTTTTACGGCTTCAACCATTTCATGAGGCAACATGGATTTATTTAATGCTAAATTAGCCCCCAATGCTTTTATCGTCGGTAAGTAACATTCGTTAGCAGAAATAGCAACCACAAGACTGGTTGCACACTTTTTCCTAATGTCTCTGATAATTTCAAAACCATCTTTATTAGGCATAAAAACATCCAAAATAACTACATGGGGGGAATGTTCAATAAATAACGCTTCAGCTTTCAAACTGTCAGTAGTCGTAATCACCTTATATCCTCCCATTTCAAAAGCATTTTGCAATATCATTAAAGAAATTTCATCGTCATCAATAATTAAAACGGTAGCATTATTATTCACTTATAAAACCTATAAAATTAAGGTGTTTTTTATCCGCCAGTTGTATTCATATATCTTAAAATAACTGGCTGCTCTTCAAGATTAAACTCATGTTTCTCAGGTTTGATTTTCATTGCCTCAATAATAACTTGTTTAAGATAATTCTTATCACCTGGGTTTGCTCGAATAACCTGTTTTAAATCAACCGAATGCTCATTACCTAAACAAAGTAACAATCGTCCTTCGACAGTTAAACGTACTCGATTACAAGTACTACAAAAATTAGCACTGTGTGGCGAAATAAAACCCACACGTGTATCTGTACCCTCTATATAATAATAATTAGATGGACCACCTGTTTTTTCTATGCTAGGAATTAGCGAAAAACATTGCTCTAAATCCGTCTTAATTAAATCACTAGAATAATAAGTTACTGCACGATCATGTTCATTAACAATTCCTAAAGGCATTTCTTCAATAAAACTAATATCTATAACCTTATCAATTGCAAATTGTACTAAATCGCAAACTTCATTATGATTACGGTTTTTTAAAATAACTGCATTAATTTTAATTCGTTCAAAGCCTGCTTGTTTTGCTGCTTCAATACCTAATAATACCTGTTGTAAATTACCTGTCCTCGTAATTTCTTTAAATTTAACCGCATTTAAGGTATCTAAACTAATATTGACACGTTTAACATTTACTCGCTTTAGGTCTGTTGCCATTTGCGGTAAATGTGAGCCATTAGTGGTTAAAACTAATTCGTTTAGGGTGGAAATTCTACCAATTTTTTCAAGTAATGTCAGTAAGCTTTTTCTTACCAGCGGTTCTCCACCAGTTACTCGAATTTTTTTTACTCCTAATTCAGTGAAAGCTTCGCAAATTGTATAAATTTCTTCCAAGGTTAAAATTTGCGCACGAGGTAAAAATGTCATTTCTTCAGCCATGCAATAAAGGCAACGGAAATCACAACGGTCAGTGACGGAAATTCTTAGATAATCAACTTTTCGTCCGAAACGATCTATTAATTGAGGGTTAAATACATTACTCATAAGTTATTTAATAAAATACAAAACAGTGATATTTATCATTAGGCATGTTTCATGATTCTGGCTTTTTCTCGCTGCCAATCACGTTCTTTAGACGTTGCCCGTTTATCATGCAATTGTTTGCCTTTTGCCAGTCCTATTTCAAGTTTAGCGCGTCCACGTACCCAATACATAGACAAAGGAATTAACGTATAACCTTTGCGCTCTACCGCACCAATTAACCGATTTAATTCGCGTTTATGCAGTAATAGTTTTTTGGAGCGAATATTATCAGGGACAACATGTGTCGATGCTGATAATAAAGGAGAAACATGCGCGCCAAATAACCACGCTTCACCTCGTTTTATTAATACATAACTTTCTTTGAGTTGAATTCGTCCATCACGAAGGCTTTTAACTTCCCACCCTTGTAAGACTAATCCGGCTTCAAAACGTTCTTCAACAAAATATTCATGGGTTGCTTGACGATTTACAGCAATATTATTACTGTTACTTTTGCTTTTTTTCTTGGATTTTTTAGTTGCCATTGCTTTATAAAAAGATTATTAAACTGACTAAAAGGAATAATTTTGTTATTTTACCTGATTCATTCATAAAAATTTAGTTTTAAACGTAGGAGTTAGTGTGGCAAAAATAACAAAATTACAACATAGCGAGTGGTCTTCTCGATTTGCCTTTATTTTAGCAGCAACAGGATCGGCTGTTGGTTTAGGAAATATTTGGAAATTTCCTTATATTGCTGGTGAAAATGGTGGTGGTGCATTTGTTCTTGTTTACCTACTTTGTGTTGCTATCATTGGTATTCCAATTATGATTGCTGAAACCATGTTAGGGCGACGAGGGCGACAAAGCCCTATTAATACAATGTCAACGTTAGCCGATGAAGCTAAAGCCCATAAAAACTGGCATTATGTTGGTTGGATGGGGATTATTGCTGGTTTCTTAATACTTAGCTATTATAGCGTCATTGCTGGCTGGGTATTATCTTATATTTTTAAAGCCTTTATGGGCAGTTTTTCAGGGGGTAACGTAGAAACAATTGGAGCTTTATTTACAGAATTAATGGCAAGTCCTTTACAACAAATAGTCTGGCACACTGTCTTTTTAGGAGCAACGCTATTAATTGTTGCCCGTGGTGTACAAGGAGGTTTGGAGAAATCAGTTCGGTTTTTAATGCCCACTTTATTTGTATTACTCATTTTATTAGTCGGTTATGCGATGACAACGGGTTATTACCAGCAAGGGTTTGATTTTTTATTTAAACCTGATTTTAATCAAATAAATAGCGATGTTATATTAGTGGCTATGGGGCATGCTTTTTTTACGTTGGGGCTAGGTATGGGTGCAATTATGGTTTATGGGTCTTATTTACCTAAAAATATATCTATTGCTAAAACAACACTTATTGTTGCCGGAGCAGATACTATCATTGCATTATTAGCTGGATTAGCTATTTTCCCCCTCGTTTTTGCCAATGGTTTAGAAACTGTGGCAGGACCTGGATTAATTTTTCAAACGTTGCCTTTAGCCTTTGGAAATATGATGGGTGGTTGGTTATTTGGACTGTTATTTTTTATTTTACTGTTTTTTGCCGCGCTTTCTTCTTCAATATCATTGATAGAACCAGCGATTGCATTTTTAATTGAAAATAAAAATATAAACCGTACTAAGGCTTGTATTATAACAGGATTAATGATTTGGGTTTTGGGAGTTATCGTTGCATTATCTTTCAATGTTTGGTCTGACGTTAGTTTGTTTGGGAAGGGTATTTTTGATTTAGTAGATTATCTCACTGTAAATTTAATGTTACCTATTGGTGGACTTTGTATTGCTATTTTTGCAGGTTGGATTATGAAAGCTAAAGATAGTGAACATGAGTTGGAAATGGAAAAACCACAATTTTACCAACTATGGAAGGTTTTAATTTCTTATGTCGCCCCTTTTGCCCTGATTATAGTTTTACTAAAAGGTATTGGGGTAATTGGATGATTACGGTGGTACAAAAAAGTGCCTTGGTAAAGTTTTCAGCGCAACAAATGTTTGATATTGTTAATAATATTGAATCCTATCCAGAATATTTACCCTGGTGTAAGCGTAGTCGTATTCTTAGTCAAGGTGAAAATACTCTTGAGGCTGAATTAGTGATTGCTAAAGGCGGGCTACAAAAATCATTTGCCACGCATAATAAACTTGATTACGGTGGGCGTATTTATATGACTTTATTAGATGGTCCTTTTAAGTCATTAGAAGGCGTATGGAATTTTATGCCTTTACGTGAAGATGCTAGTAAAATTTCATTAGATTTAGAATTTGAAGTAGCAGGAAAATTAGCTAGTCTAACCTTTGGATCAGTTTTTAATCAACTTTGTGGCAGTATGGTTTCAGCCTTTAGCAAACGGGCAAAGTATCTTTATGACTGAAATCTTTATTAATGTTGAAGTTGCTTATGCACTAGCTGAAAAGCAACTGATTATCCCATTACAGCTCATAAAAGGAAGTACTGTAGATCAGGCAATTTTATCATCAAAATTATTATCTCATTTTTCTGACATTAATTTAACACAGGTTCATGTAGGTATTTTTGGACAAGTTTGTCAATTAAATAAAGTTTTAATGCCAGGAGATAGAGTTGAAATCTATCGCCCATTAATTTGTGATCCTAAACAAGCACGACGCAATAGAGCATCTTATGAAAAATAATCTCCCCCCAGCTATATTATTGATGGGGCCGACTGCTTCGGGGAAAAGTGCCTTAGCGGTAAAACTTGCACAGCACCTAAAAACCGAGATTATTAGTGTTGATTCGGTTTTAGTTTTTAAAAACCTAAATATTGGAACTGCTAAACCGACTTTAGTAGAGCAAGACGGTATTGTCCATCATTTAATTGATATTATTGATCCTAGTGAATCTTTTTCAACAGGACAATTTAGAAAACAGGCATTATGTTTAATGGCTGATATAACTGCACGTGGAAAAATCCCATTATTAGTCGGAGGAACAATGCTTTATTTTAAAGCCTTAACTCAAGGCATGGCCGAATTACCTCATGCAAATCCTGAGATTAGAAAGCAATTAGATCATGACTTGAAAACCCTAGGAAAGCAGGCTTTGCATCAACGGTTAAAGCAGATTGATCCTGAATCTGCCACTAGAATACATCCTAACGACCCACAACGAATACAACGTGCTTTAGAAGTTTATGAAATTAGTGGTAAACCGTTAAGTCTTTTTTTCAAAGAATCACAGCAAAACCCACTTCCTTATCGAAGCTTAAAACTAATTATTGCACCTGAAAATCGACAACAACTACATGAAATAATTGCTAAACGTTTCCAACAAATGTTATCGCAAGGACTTATTGCCGAAGTTGAAAAATTGTATCAACGTCCTGACTTAAATGAAAAATTACCTGCTATCCGAGCTGTAGGGTATCGACAAGTATGGGCATATTTAAAAGGTGAAGAAGATTTAGCAACCATGACCGAAAAAGCAATTATTGCCACTCGACAACTAGCTAAACGCCAGTTTACATGGCTTAGAAAAGAAACCGATGCTAAACTATTCATCTCCGATGACAATCTATTATTAACTAAGGTTTTAAATGAAATAGAGTCCTTCATTGCTAACTAAATTATTTAACCTTCTACTTCAAATATTTACATGACAAATCCTTTATTAGAAACCAGTGTATTACCTCAGTTTTCTAAAATAAAACCTGAACATATTATTCCTGCTATTGATGAATTATTAATTCAAGCACGTAAAACTGTTAATCAATGTTTGCAACAAAAAGTTTATAGCTGGGAAAACTTAATTGATCCTATAGATGCAATTGAAGATAAATTAAATAAAGCTTGGTCGCCTGTCAGTCATTTAAATTCTGTACTTAATAGTGATGAATTACGTGATGCCTACACTGCCTGCTTACCAAAATTAAGCAAATATTCAACTGAAATGGGACAACTCAAACCTTTATTTAAAGCATATCAATTAATTGCAAACAGTACTGAGTTTGTTAATTTAGACATTGCACAACAGAAAATCATCAATAATGCGTTAACATATTTTAAGTTATCTAGTATAGACTTAGATGCAGATAAACAGCAACGTTTTCAAGATATTAGCCTGCAATTATCTGAACTATGCAGTCGCTACAGTGATAACGTTTTAGATGCAACCAATGAGTGGACAAAATTAATAACTGATATAAAAGAATTAACTGGTCTGCCTGAATCAGCCTTAATTCAGGCAAAACAAGCGGCTGAACAAGAAAATAAAGAAGGTTGGTTAATTAATTTACAATTTCCATCTTACATTGCGGTTATGACTTATGCTGATAATCGTGAGTTACGCCATGAACATTACCAAGCTTTTGCTACTCGTGCTTCAGAGTTAGGTGAAAACATGGATTGGGATAACTCGGAGATCATGGAGAAAATATTAAGCCTACGTCATGAGAAAGCTAAATTATTGGGATTTGATAATTATGCACAATTATCATTAGCTACTAAAATGGCTGATAAACCTACTGATGTTACTTTGTTTTTAGAAGATTTAGTGGAGAAATCATTGCCGCAGGCACGCAAAGATTTACAAGAACTAAAACAGTTTGCACAACAAGAATATGGGTTAAATGAGATTAATGCTTGGGATGTGGGTTATTATTCAGAGAAAATGCGCCAACATTGTTATGAGTTATCACAGGAAGAGGTAAAAACTTATTTTCCTGCGAGCAAAGTGATTCAAGGTTTATTTGCCGTGGTTAATAAACTCTATGGCTTGCAAATTAGTGAAATTAGCGAATTTGATCGTTATCATGCTGATGTACGTTTTTTTGAGATCAAAGATAAAAATGATAAGCTTTGTGGGCAATTTTATTTAGATTTATATGCTAGAGGTAAAAAACGTGGAGGAGCATGGATGGATGACTGTGTTGGCCGTAAAAAAATTGGCAATGAAATTCAAATCCCAGTGGCGTATTTAACTTGTAACTTCACTCCACCTGTAGCTGAAACCCCTGCATTATTAACCCATGATGAAGTTACTACTTTATTTCATGAATTTGGTCATGGGTTGCACCATTTATTGACACAAGTTGATTATTTAGGCGTATCTGGGATTAATGGTGTTGAATGGGATGCGGTTGAATTACCTAGTCAAATTATGGAAAATTGGTGTTGGGAAAAAGAGGCTCTGGCTTTAATGTCTGCACACTACCAAACAGGAGAGCCATTACCAGAAAATTTATATAACAAAATGTTAGCAGCGAAAAATTTTCAAGCAGGAATGGTGATGGTTCGACAATTAGAGTTTAGTCTATTTGATTTTAAAATTCATCAAGAATTTGATCCTCAACAAGGGGGGCGTATTTATCCAATTTTAACTGAAATTAGGGCGCGAGTTGCGGTTATTTTACCACCAGATTTTAATCGTTTTGCTCATGCTTTTTCACATATTTTTGCAGGTGGTTATGCGGCAGGTTATTACAGCTATAAATGGGCAGAAGTTTTATCCAGTGATGCTTATTCTCTTTTTGAAGAAAATGGAATTTTTGATCGTAAAACTGGTGACGCATTTTTAGCCAATATTTTAGAAAAAGGAGGAAGTGAAGAGGCGATAGAGTTGTTTAAAAACTTTCGTGGTCGTGAGCCTAAAATTGATGCTTTATTACGCCATAATGGAATAGCTGTTTAATTTAAATAATGGCTGTCTAATGATGCTTTTTTTAGACAGCCTGCTTAATTTAATTAATTACCAATGTCTAAAATTACCAGTATCAAGATGAACAAAATTAGAACTAGCATAATAGCCAACCCCACCTTGACATAGTGAAATTGCCGCATCCCGCACATTTTTTGATTCAATATTTTTTATTCGAATATCAATCGCTTTACCAAGCATGTGTTTACTTTTTTTAGCAACACCATTACCTTTAGTCCGTAAGATATTATTAGTAGTGGTGGAACGATAACCAGAGATAATTTCAATAGGTTTTTTAGTTTCAAGCGTTGATTGTAATTTATATAAATAATTTAACAAATTAGGATCAATCGGATAAATATCATCAGTCCGATGATCCCTTAAAAGATAATCTATTTCTGTTAACGCACCGGTTAAATACCGACCTTTTTCAAAATAAGTTAAAGAAAGTTTTTCACCTGTGTTTAAATTATTAAAACTTAACTCTCGTGGCAATAAATAATCACGCTTAATAGTTGCCGAAGCCATTTTTGGAAAACTCATTGCAGTAACTGAGCCTGTTGCTAATAATTGTAAAAACCGCCGTCTGGGAAGTTGTTTTTGTACCATTTTCATTTATACCTAAATTTATATTTTAGTGAAAACTAACGAACACTTAAACATTCTATTGTCAATAGCTATGTTAAAAGAAAAAGTTTTCATTATAACAACTTTTTTAAAGTATAACTTTTTTAGCTCTGGATAAGAACAGATATACACAGTTTTTTATGCTTATCTTGCTAACAAAAACTGTAAAGAAAGTTTATTATCGCTTTTATTCTTAGTTCAAATAAGGAATAATTACACTTTTAATTGAAGTATTTTTATAGAGTTCGATCATGAAAACTGTTCAAATTATCTTTTTATTGTTTTTAACAATCCCTTTTGTGGAAATTTACTTATTACTGCAAATTGGCGGTATCGTTGGTATATTTCCTACTATTTTATTGGTTGTTTTTACTGCGGTTTTAGGTACGTGGTTATTAAGGCGACAAGGATTTATAACCTGGAGACGTTTTCAGGATAATTTAGCTAAAGGAGAGATTCCTGCATACGAAATGATAGAAGGACCTATTTTATTAGTTGGAGGAGTGTTATTACTAACTCCTGGTTTTTTTACTGATGCGATAGGTTTTGCCTGTTTAATTCCGCAAGTGCGTCAGATTTTTGCTAAATATATTCTTGAGAAATACTTAATTCAACCACAAACTCAATCGCATTTCCAAAAGACTACGCTAGAAAATAATACCTTAGAAGGTAAATGTAAACGCGAAGATTAAGTTATAAAATAAATCCATCTTGATCAAAAATAGGAAAATTGTTTTTACCTTTAGCTGTTTCGCCTGTAAAATTTACGACTTTTTCAACTAAATACTTATGTCATGGTTGCTTGTTATTAGCCAATATTGCATAGCAGAAGGTTTGTTAGAAACGATGGTCGAGGCGTTTGGCTATTTGCGAGGAGATGAATTAATTGTTGAGCTATTATCTGATTTACCAAGTGGGGTTTTTGGTGCGATGATGAGTGTGATGCTCATATCAAATTTACCAAGTGGGGTTTTTGGTGCGATGATGAGTGTGATGCTCATATCAAATTTACCAAGATGTACTACCTTTTATTATTATTCAGCTGATTATGCTGACTATTTTGGCTATTTGGCCTCAATTGGCAACTTAGTTGCCTTCTTATGTTTACGGCAATGTTTAGAATAAAATTTAATTACTGTGTAAAACTAATTATTTTAGTTTTGTGGCTTACCGCTTGTGGTCAAGAAGGACCACTTTATTTACCAACGGATACACCGCCTATTGCCGTTAAACCAGATGTTAAGATTAACAAACAATCTGAAAAAAAATCATCTTCTACAATAGAAGAAACCTTTGAAACTCCACCTAACTTAATCAAAGAAAACTAATAAAAATGGACTATTTTAATTACCGTGGACAACAATTATTTGCCGAAGATGTCGCTATTGCTAAAATTGTTGAAGAATATGGCTCACCTTGTTATATTTATTCTAAAGCTACATTAACGCGACATTGGCAGGAATTTGACCAGGCTTTTGGCTCTTATCCTCATTTAATCTGCTATGCTGTCAAAGCAAATTCTAATATTGCTATTCTCAATTTATTGGCAGGTTTAGGATCAGGCTTTGATATTGTTTCAATTGGTGAGTTAGAGCGTGTTATTACCGCTAAAGGTGACCCTAAAAAAATAGTATTTTCAGGAGTTGGAAAACGCAAGGATGAAATTATTGCGGCTTTGAAAGTAGGTATTCGTTGTTTTAATATTGAAGTGGTCGGAGAATTAGACCGTATTAATCAGCTTGCAGGAGAGTTAGGAGTAGTAGCACCAGTCTCTTTTCGGGTGAATCCTAATGTTGATGCCAAAACACATCCGTATATTTCAACAGGATTAAAAGAAAATAAATTTGGACTTGATACCCAATTAGCTATTCATGAATATTTACGTGCAGCAGAAATGCCACATATTAAAATTGTAGGAATTGACTGTCATATTGGCTCACAACTTACAGAAACAGGTCCTTTTTTAGATGCATTAGAAAAAGTATTAATAATTGTCTCTATTTTGGAGAAAAAAGGCATTACTCTAGAACATTTAGACTTGGGTGGTGGTTTAGGTATTTGTTATAATGATGAACAACCACCTAAGCCAAGTACCTATATTAATGCTATTTTAAAACGTTTAGGGAAATCCTATTCTTATGAGATTTTACTAGAACCAGGAAGGGCAATTGCAGGCAATGCAGGAATTTTAATCACTCAGATAGAGTATTTAAAAACCACTGCAGATAAAAACTTTGCTATTGTTAATGCGGCAATGAATGATTTAGTTCGTCCCTCTTTATATAATGCTTGGCAAGAAATTATTCCTGTTAATCAACAAACTAACGCTACAATGTTTACTTGGGATATTGTCGGGCCTATTTGTGAAACAGGGGATTTTCTAGGGAAAAATCGTCCCTTAAAATTAACAGAAGGGGATTTATTAGCAATACGATCATCAGGAGCGTATGGATTTACGATGAGTTCTAACTATAATTCTCGTCCACGTATTGCTGAAATAATGGTTGATGCTAAAACAGTGCATTTAATAAAAAAGAGAGAATCATTGCAGGAGCTTATGGCAAATGAATATTTATTACCACAATAAAAAATAAATAACTTATTTTTAGATGGAAAAAATAATAATTCAATTACTTCAATTACTTCAATTACTTCAATAATTAAATTATTTATAAGTTACCATAAATACTAGAGGGAAAGTGTGAATTTTTTAGAGATACTTTTTATAATAAGCCTTGTTTCAATACTTATTACTTGGATTTGGTTTATTGTTCTTGGTTTTCGTGCTAATAAAGCATGGGGTTTTTCAATTGTTTTTTTATCGCCGATTGCCCCTTTTATGTTTGCTTCTCGGTTTGCGCGCAAAGCCAGACAGGCAGTTTATTATTACATGATTACATTATTAATTTTTATTTCATGCGTAGTTTATATTCATTTTTCTACAGTTAATTTTTATAAAAGTTTACTGGAAAAAATAACAGAATCCCCCGCTGAAGTTATAATTGAAAAAACGCCGCCTATTATTAATATAAATGAACCACTGACTCAAGAAAACCAGAAAGTTAACCTAGAGATAAAAGAACCAATTCAAGCTCCTGTAAAAATCAAACCTCAACCTAAGAAACATAGTTATAAACAGGTTAGTATAGGTTCTATACATATTTATATTAATAAAAGAATTATTATAACCACTTCAAGAACAAAACATAAAGGTAAACTTTTATCAATAACCCCTTCAAGTCTATCAATTAGAAAACGTTCAGCAGGAGGGTCTGTCACCATGCCTATTAAAAAAAATAAAATTATAAAATTAGAAGTTTATCAATAAATGAAAATTAACTTTACGAAAATGCACGGTTTAGGAAATGATTTTGTTGTTATTGATGCAACAACGAAAAAAATTTCTTTAAGCCCTGGAAAAATACGCCGGCTCTCTAATCGTAATTTTGGTATAGGTTACGATCAATTATTAATTGTTGAACCTCCTGTTAGTCAAACAGCCGATTTTAAATACCGTATTTTTAATGCTGATGGCAGTGAAGTTTTTCAATGTGGTAATGGCGCACGTTGTTTTGCACGTTTTGTTCATGATAAGAAATTATCCAATAACAATGAAATAACCGTTGATACAGGTGCAGGACAATTATTATTAAAGCTAAATAAAAATGGCTTAATCACAGTTAATATGGGTGTTCCACGCCATAGCCCCAAAGAAATTCCATTACAAGCTGAAAAAGAAATGCGCTTTTATTCAATTAATGTTAATGGAATAGAACGTGCTGTAGGCGCGGTATCTATGGGGAATCCTCATGCAGTAATGCAAGTTAATGACATTAAATCTGCACCTGTTACAGAATTAGGAGCAGCGCTTGAACAGCATCCTTTTTTCCCTGAACGCGCAAATATTAGTTTTATGCAAATAATAGATCGTCAACATATTAAATTACGTGTTTATGAGCGAGGGGCTGCTGAAACCCTTGCTTGTGGAAGTGGTGCTTGTGCTGCTGTTGTTATTGGAATAGAACGAAATTTACTTGACAATGATGTTAACGTCAGCCTACTAGGTGGGGATCTTTCAATTAGTTGGCAAGGACGAGGGCAAGTTGTTTTGATGACAGGACCTGCTGTGTCAGTTTTTGAAGGACAGATTGAATTATAAAAAATAAATTCTTTAATGCCTTTCATTCCTTACAAATAATTTTTTCATGATTGCTATCTTTAATTAAGATAAGCTAATTGAATTATTGAAAGTAACCATAAAAAACTTATTTTTATAATACTTTAAAAATTTACTTTTTGTCTTGAGTCATCGAAATAAAGTATTTAAAGCTGTACTCAGGCATAGCCTTTAAATATCTGCTACCATAGATACTTATTTCATAAAGTTACCATTTTCTTGTTCTCCCATTGATATAAATAAGGATACTAACAGATGTCAGATACCGAGTCTTTAGAAGACCAAATGCCAACGATAGAATATTCAGAAGATGCAAAGTCAAAAGGGATACTTTGGGGTTTTAGTGGTTTTATTGGTATTGTTTTACTTGTACTCTTTATTTTAGGAGCTTGGTGGGGTAGTGAACCTGATTTATTTGATGTTGAAAGAGAAGCTGTTGAGCGCTATTCGCAAGAAGAAGGGGTTTCAGTGTCAGAAGTGGTAAATACATTAGATGATTTACCTGATGGCTATGTTTACACTAATACGTTAGCCCATATAGCAGAAGTGTTAATGCACAAACCAGGAGGTTATCTTACTAATGATGTTATGCCTCCGGGAGTACTCTTAGATAATGTCCCAAGTTGGGAATATGGCGCATTGATTATGTTGCGTGATGCGACTACCGCTCTAAGAAATCATTTTTCTCGCGATCAATCTCAATCGGCAGAAGATATTGATTTATCAGTTGCAGAACCTTATTTTTATTATGAACGTAATTCTTGGGCATTGCCGTCAACCGAGGCAGAATATGAAAAAGGGATAGAAGCTTTACACGCCTATATGTCACGTTTAAAAGAACCTAAAGGTAAACAAAAGCGTGGTCAATTTTATTCTCGTGCTGATAATTTATGGCAATACTCAGAAGTTATCATCAAACGTCTAGGTGGATTATCAACACGTTTAGGTGCAAGTACTGACCGTCATGAGGCGATGGCAATTCTTGCGATAGATATGGATCCTTTAGAAAAGACCAAGATAGGAAAGGAGACTTTATTAGCAAAAACACCATGGTTAGAAATTGATAATGTTTTCTATGAAGCCCGTGGAGCTAGCTGGTCATTACTTCATATTCTTCAAGCTATTAGGTATGATTTTCGTCTTATTTTAGAAGATAAACGTGCAATGCGAACCATAGAGTCTATGATTTATTCATTGGAAAATGCGTTAAGCCCTATTTTGAGTCCAATGATTTTAAATGGGAATGGCTTTGGCATGTTAGCTAATTATTCATTATCTATGGCAAATTATATTGCACGTGCAAATGCTGCAGCCCTTGATTTACGAGATGTTATGAATCGGGGATAAATGTTAAATGCAACGGTTTTTTTAACTGTTGCACTTTATTGATAAAAAATATTTAAAATTTAAGGTTTACACTTATGAAAGAACAAATTAATGATAATTTAAAACAACTTAGCACTTGGAAAAGAATCTTTTTTATGACAATTTTTGCAGTGATTGTTGGTTTAGTGAGAATTTTATTATGGGCAGTCATTTTATTGCAAGTTGCATCAATGCTATTTACTGGTCGTACTAATGAAAATATTTTAACTTTTGGTAGCAATCTTTCTGCTTATTTATATCATGTGTTACTCTTTTTAACCTTTAATACAGATACACTTCCTTTCCCTTTTTCTGATTGGAAATTAACCGAAGAACTTAATTTACCTAAGATCAAGTCCGAAATTTAAAATTTTAAACTATGAAGTTGCAAAGTCGAAAAATTATTCATATTGATATGGATGCCTTCTTTGCAGCAGTTGAGCAACGTGATTTCCCAAATTACCGTAATAAACCTCTAATTGTTGGAGGCTCACCTTATTCTCGAGGTGTTGTTTCTACCTGTAATTATGAAGCAAGGCGTTATGGAATTCATTCGGCAATGCCTTCTATAACAGCCTATCATTTATGCCCTAATGCAACCTTTGTTAAACCTCGTATGGAGGCTTATAGAGAGGTATCTACGATTATACGCAAGATTTTTTCTGATTATACTGACATCTTTGAACCCTTATCCTTAGATGAAGCTTATCTTGATGTGAGTGAAGTAACATTATGTAAAAATTCTGCAACGCTAATGGCTAAACAAATTAAAAAGGATATTCAACAACAAACCCAATTAACAGCATCAGCAGGCATCTCTTATAATAAATTTCTCGCTAAAATTGCATCGGATAAGGATAAACCTAATGGCTTATTTTTAATCAAACCAGAGCATGGGGAGGTCTTTGTAGAGAATTTAGATATTGGAGAATTTCATGGAATAGGTAAAGCGACTCTTAAAAAAATGAATAATTTAGGGATAGTAATAGGTAAAGACTTAAAAAAATATTCATTAATCGTTTTACAGCAGTATTTTGGTAAAAAAGGACTTTATTATTATGATATTTGTCGAGGGGTAGATTTACGTCCTGTTAACCCTCATCGAATTAGTAAATCAGTTGGTGTTGAAACCACCTTTGCAAGTGATATTTTGGAACAGCAACAGGTTTTAAATCAATTACAACACTTATTTAATAAAGCGTTAATTCGGTTAAATAAAAAACAAATGATTGCAAACACTTTAACAGTTAAAATTAAGTATCATGATTTTGTACAAATTACTCGTAGCTGTACTTTATCAGCAACTATTTTAATGAAAACAGACCCGCTGTTATTATTGCAATCATTATTAAAAAATACCGATGTTGGTCAGCGAAAAATAAGATTGTTAGGAATTAGTTTATCTTCTTTAAGAGATCAGGATTCATTAATAAATTATCAACAACACGATATTTTTAATAAGTTGTTACTATTGTAATTTGCATTATTGATGATGAAATATTTGCAAAATCTAAGCATGATTTATTATCCCAACGTGCTTTTACATCTTGCTGATAAGAAAACTTCTCATCTTTACCTAACGCTATAAATTCAGCAACATCAAAAGCTTCTTGTAATAACTCATCTTTTTTTAATACGTCTGAAATTTGTGTTTTACTAGCTAAATTATTTAAGTAATACAACCAATAATCTAAATGGGCTAAAGACTCACGATTCATCCAAGCAAACATTACTACTCTACGAGTGCCTGTTTGTTGTGCAATAATAGAAACTAACCTCGCTTCTGTCCAGCGGGTTTCATCTAACCAATGCATTTGGATTAAGCTTTATTAGAGATCTTTTAAGTTATTTGCTAGAATTTAGCCTACCAACATTAAAATTACATTAATAACTGAGGTATCATATATGAAAGGAATTATTCTTGCAGGTGGAACAGGAACACGGTTATACCCTATAACCAAGGGCGTTTCCAAACAACTCGTGCCTTTGTATGATAAACCGATGCTTTATTACCCGTTATCCGTGTTAATGTTAGCAGGTATTCGTGAAGTTTTAATAATTACTACACCTGAGGATCAAGCTAGTTTTCAACGACTATTATCTGATGGATCTGAATTAGGAATGCAGTTTGAGTATATTACTCAGCCATCACCTGACGGACTTGCTCAAGCTTTTATTTTAGGTGAAGAGTTTATTGCAGATGATGATGTCTGCTTAATTTTAGGGGATAATATTTTTTATGGGCATAATTTAACGGGATTACTTGATAATGCGGTTATTAATGCTCAAAAAGAATCTAAATCTACCGTCTTTGGTTATCGCGTTGCTACCCCAGAAAACTATGGGGTGGCTGAATTCGATAAGAGTGGTAACGTCATTAATTTAGAGGAAAAACCTAAAAATCCAAAAAGTCATTATGCGGTGACTGGATTGTATTTTTATCCCAATGATGTTATTAAAAAAGCTAAACAAGTTAAACCATCTGCTCGTGGTGAGCTTGAAATAACATCGGTTAATCAACTATATCTTGATGAACAACGACTTAAATTAGAAATAATGGGGCGTGGAATGGCATGGTTAGATACTGGCACACATGAATGTCTACTTGAAGCTTCAGTATTTATTGAAACTATAGAAAAACGTCAAGGACTTAAAATAGCTTGTTTAGAAGAAATTGCTTATGAACGCGGTTATATTAATAAAGCTCAATTATTGAAATTAGCAGAACCTTTACTTAAAAATCAATATGGGCAATATTTATTAAAAATTGCTGAACAGGAGTTACCATGAAATTTATAAAACAAGCAATTCCAGAAGTTGTGTTATGCCAACCTAAAATACATGGAGATACACGAGGTTATTTTGTTGAAACCTTTAGACAGGATTTATTTGAACAAGCTTTAGGTTTTTCTGTAGATTTTGTTCAAGATAATGAATCTAAATCCTCTAAAGGAGTATTACGAGGACTACATTTTCAACTCGCACCTTACGCACAATCTAAATTAGTTCGCGTTATTGAAGGTGAGGTACTTGATGTAGCGGTGGATATTCGCCAAGGAAGCCCTACATTTAGTCAACATGTTGCGGTAAAATTAAGTTCTGAAAATAAATATCAACTTTTTGTGCCTAGAGGGTTCGCACATGGTTTTGTGGTTTTAAGTGACACTGCTATTTTTGCTTATAAAGTCGATAATTATTATTCGCCTGAATGCGACCGTGGTCTTGCTTTTGATGATAGTGAGATTAATATCAATTGGATATTACCAAAAAATAGTCTACAACTTTCAGCTAAAGATACACAGCAATTAAATTTGTCTGCCAGTGTTGATTTATTTGACTATCGCATTAACTATTATCTATAAAATTAATCATGGATTTAAACAAAACAATTCTAATTATCGGTGCAACTGGTCAACTTGGACAATCCATTAAAGCCATTCAGTCAGGTTATAAGCATTATCAATTAACCTACATTACTAGAAAGGATTGTGATCTTGCATCAGTGGATTCAATTAATCGCTTTTTTACCAACCGACAATTTAAAGTTATAATTAATTGCGCCGCTTATACTGCGGTTGATAAAGCCGAATCAGAGGCTGATTTAGCTGGATTAATTAACCAACAAGCAGTACAGAGACTTGCTGAAATTGCTAAACAGCAAGAGGCTATTTTTATTCACCTTAGCACCGATTATGTTTTTAATGGTGAAAGTTTTGAGCCTTATAAAGAGGCAGATTTAACCAATCCTCAAGGTGTTTATGGGCAAACAAAACTCAATGGTGAACAAGCTGTTCAGGAGATTAATCCTAGGGGTTTAATAATTCGTACCAGTTGGGTTTATTCTGAATATGGACATAATTTTGTCAAAACCATGCTGAAATTAGGTCGTGAACGGGATGAATTAAAGGTTATTTTTGACCAGATTGGTACACCTACTTATGCTTTAGATTTAGCGAAAGCTATTTTAACGATTGTTTCCCACCCAAGTTTAGAGCAGCAACATTCAAACTTTAGGCTTTATCATTACAGTAATGAAGGGGTTTGTAGTTGGTATGATTTTGCTAAAACTATTTTTGAATTAAGTGGGATTAGCTGTCAACTTAAACCCATAGAAACAAAAGATTATCCAACCGCTGCTAAACGTCCCCATTATAGTCTTTTGAATAAAGCACAAATTAAACAAAGCTTTGATTTGAAAATCCCTTATTGGAAAGATTCCTTGCAGCAATGTCTAAACAACCTTAATAATTAATAATGAACTTATCTAATAACAAATGTATTTTAGTCACAGGCGGTGCTGGGTTTATTGGCTCTGCGGTTATTCGCGAACTAATTAATAATACCGAGCATACTGTTATTAATGTTGATAAATTGACTTATGCGGGTAATTTAGAAACCTTGAAATCAATTGACCAAAGTTTACGTTATCATTTTGAACAAGTTGATATTTGTGATGTTGATGCAATAAAACGAGTTATAACAACCTATCAACCTGATATTATTATGCACCTTGCGGCAGAAACCCATGTTGATCGTTCAATTGATGGCCCTGCTGAATTTATTCAAACTAATATTATTGGAACGTATACTTTATTGGAACAGGCACGGGATTATTGGTCACAGTTAGAGGTTAATAAAAAAACCAATTTTCGGTTTCATCATATTTCTACCGATGAAGTTTATGGGGATCTTCCGCACCCTGATGAACAAACTTCTGATGAAGCTTTACCACTCTTTACCGAAACAAGTTCTTATGCACCGAGTTCTCCTTATTCAGCCGCTAAAGCAAGTTCCGATCATTTAGTCAGAGCATGGTATAGAACCTATGGCTTACCTATTTTAATCACTAATTGTTCAAATAATTATGGTTCATATCAATTCCCAGAAAAATTAATCCCTTTAATGATCTTAAATGCCCTTGTGGGCAAACCGCTGCCTGTTTATGGTAAAGGTCACCAAATTCGTGATTGGTTGTATGTTGATGACCATGCACAGGCATTAATACTGGTTGCGATGACTGGAAACATTGGTGAAACTTATAATATTGGTGGTCACAATGAAAAAAGAAATATTGATGTCGTTCATATTATATGTCAATTATTGGAAGAACTTGCTCCTAATAAACCTAGCAATATTAAACAGTATCAAGACTTAATTACTTATGTTACTGACCGTTCAGGGCATGATGTTCGTTATGCGATTGATGCCAGTAAAATTAAGCGAGAATTAAATTGGACTCCCAAAGAAAGCTTTGAAAGTGGGATTAGGAAAACTGTTCAATGGTATTTATCAACAAAAAAGACATAAAATTTTCGTAATTAAAAGCGGTAGGAGTAAAATAAGGAGAGTTCTTTTTAAATTAACTAATTTTATCACTACTGTATCATTCAATCGTTTATAAACAGGTATCTATCATGAGTTTTAATAATTTCCTTAATAACGTCAAAGACAAAATGTCCGATTTAAAAACTGCGGCATTAAAATTTAAAAATAAAGAATTCCTTAATGCTGCTATGGCAGGGGCAGCTTTAATTGCCTTAGCTGATGGCGAAATTAGCTCGTCTGAAAAACAAAAAATGGTTAAATTTATTGAAAACCATGAAGCATTATCAATCTTTACCACTGCAGACGTAATTAATTCCTTTCAAGAATTTGTTACTCAAATTGAATTTGATAAAGATATTGGTGATGCTAAAGGTTATGCGGCATTAGGTAAATTAAAAAGTAATAATGAAGCATCGCGGTTAGTGATGCGAATGATTATCTCTATTGCAGAGGCTGATGGAAATTTTGATGCTGATGAAAAAGTGGTTGCGGTAAAAATTGCCCGCGAACTAAATTTAAACCCTACTGATTTTGACTTATAAATTAATTATAAATCGACTTAAAGGAATCCGTCTTTATGGCAAGTTATAATATTATCGAACACCAATACGACACTATTATTGTTGGTGCTGGTGGCGCAGGTTTACGTGCTACGCTGGGTATGGCTGAAAAAGGCTTAAAAACTGCATGTATCTCTAAAGTTTTTCCCACCCGTAGTCATACCGTTGCTGCACAAGGAGGAATTAGTGCGGCTTTAGGTAATGCGGGTGAAGATGATTGGCGTTGGCACATGTATGATACCGTCAAAGGTTCTGATTGGTTAGGAGATCAAGATGCTATTGAGTATATGTGTCGTGAAGCTATTCCTGCTATTTTAGAATTAGAACAATACGGTGTTCCTTTTTCGCGCACAGAAGATGGGAAAATTTATCAACGTGCCTTTGGAGGAATGACCACTAATTTTGGTGAAGGCATTGCTCAACGAACTTGTGCGGCTGCTGATGTCACTGGTCACGCTATTTTGCATACCTTATATCAGCAATCATTAAAATATAAAGCAGAATTTTTTATTGAATACATTGTTTTAGATTTAATTATGGACAATGGTGAATGTAAAGGGGTATTAGCATGGTGTTTAGATGATGGCACATTACATTTATTTAGAGCGCATGCGACCGTCTTAGCAACAGGTGGTTATGGGCGATGTTTCTTTTCATGTACATCTGCTCATACGGTTACAGGTGATGGTAATGCAATGGTATTACGGGCGGGATTACCATTACAAGATATGGAGTTTATTCAATTTCATCCAACAGGTATTTATGGAGCTGGTTGTTTAATTACCGAAGGGGTAAGAGGCGAAGGTGGTTATTTAACTAATTCTGAAGGTGAGCGTTTTATGGAACGTTATGCACCAAATGCCAAAGATTTAGCTTCTCGTGATGTAGTTAGTCGGGCAATTACCTTAGAAATCCGAGAAGGACGGGGTGTTGGTGAACATAAAGATCATGCGTTTTTACATATTGAACATTTAGATCCTGAAATAATTAAAGAACGTCTCCCTGGTATTTCAGAAACTGCCCGTATTTTTGCAGGAGTTGATGTTACCAAAGAACCTATCCCTATTTTACCGACAGTACATTACAATATGGGAGGGATTCCAACCAATTATAAAGCTGAAGTTGTCTCACTGAATGAAGATGGTAATCCAGAAACCGTTGTTCCTGGTTTGATGGCGATTGGTGAAGCTGCATGTGTATCAGTTCATGGCGCGAATCGTTTGGGTTCAAATTCATTATTAGATTTAGTCGTTTTTGGACGAGCGGCAGCCATTCGTTGTGCAGAATTGATTAAACCGAGAACACCACATTCACCCTTGAAAAAAGATGCTTGTGATGCTGCGTTAAATCGTTTTGATACGATTCGCCATGCACAAGGCACACAAAAAACGGCTGACATTCGGTTAGCCATGCAGCAAACAATGCAATCTCATGCGGCGGTTTTCAGAACAGGTGACGTATTACAAGCAGGTATTGCTGAATTAAAAATGGTACGGGGATTATTTAATGACGTACAGGTTACCGATTCATCACTTATTTGGAATACCGATTTAGTTGAAACTTTAGAGCTTGATAATTTATTAGCACAAGCGACAGTAACTATTGCAAGTGCTGCTAATCGTACTGAAAGTAGAGGTGGACATTCACGAGAAGATTACCCAGACCGAGATGATCAGAATTGGTTAGAGCATACACTGGTATGGTTAGATGGCGATGATGTTGCTATTGACTATCGTCCTGTTCACATGCACACACTGACTGATGAAGTTGAATCTATTCCACCTAAAAAGAGGGTTTACTAATGGTTGAATTTGCATTGCCTAAAAATTCTAGACTTACTAAAGGAAAAGAATATCCTATTCCTGAGAATGCAACACGGTTAAAACATTTTGAGGTCTATCGCTGGAATCCTGATACAGAGGAAAACCCTTGTGTAGATAGCTATTATCTTGATTTAGATAAGTGTGGACCAATGGTTTTGGATGCAATTTTAAAAATTAAAAATGAAATTGATTCAAGTTTAACCTTTCGTCGTTCTTGTCGTGAAGGGGTTTGTGGATCTTGTGCGATGAATGTTAATGGTAAAAATACCCTTGTGTGTACAAAAGCCATTGATGAATATAAAGGCACGATTAAAATTTTTCCTTTGCCGCATTTAGATGTTGTTAAAGATTTAGTAGCGGATATGACTAATTTTTATGCACAATATGCCTCAATAAAACCGTGGATTGAAACCAAAACTCCAGCACCTTCTGATCATGAACGGTTGCAAAGTAAAGAGGAACGAAAAAAATTAGATGGGTTATATGAATGTGTTTTATGTGCTTGTTGCTCAACCAGTTGTCCAAGTTATTGGTGGAATAGCGATCGTTATTTAGGACCTGCGAGTTTATTGCAAGCGTATCGATGGTTAGTTGATAGTCGTGATGAAAATACAGGAGAACGTTTAGATGAATTGGAAGACCCGTTTAAACTTTATCGTTGTCATACGATTATGAATTGTACTGACACTTGCCCTAAGGGTTTGAATCCTGCTAAAGCGATTGCTGAAATTAAAAAAATGTTATTGGTACGACAGCAAGGTTAAATGATTTTACAACTTTACTCCACCCTTTTATACAAGGGGTGGGTGTTAATATTTGGCTTAAAAAAGTATAAATCTAACAGTAAACAATATCAAACTTGTTAGTATAAATAAAAATAAAAACCATATAAACCCCAAATTCAACAAATGAAACCAATTAATTTGACAGTCTCTCTCAAGAATTCTTTTTTCAGAATATTCACAAAACTCCCCCATGGGATTATGATCTAAAGCAATAGAGATGATAATAACTGAAATAGTTAAAGATAGCAGTAACGACATAATTAGAATTTTTTTAACAAACAAAGTATATTTTTTTTTCTTGATATCCTCCCCCCTAAGCTGCCTGTGCGGCAGTGAACGTGATGATATTAATTTTTATCTTAATGAGAATCTTCTAAGCTGCCTGTGCGGCAGTGAACGTGATGATATTAATTTTTATCTTAATGAGAATCTTCTAAGCTGCCTGTGCGGCAGTGAACTTATG
>DAOUSN010000083.1 GCA_030627205.1 Methylococcaceae bacterium | reverse complement strand
TATTGAATCACGGCGAGGGAAAATTACCGCGTTTGCACGCACCGATATAGGGATTCAAAAAGGCTCAATGTTTATGGCATTTTGTTATAACGAAGCGAGTGCGAATTTAATTACTAATGAAGCCTTAGACCCTTTGGCGAAAATTCCTGAATTTAAATTTTGTGCGGTGAAAGCGGTTGCAGGTGGAACGTTAGCGACGCGGATTAATTAGTTTAAAGCGTTGGGAATAAGATGAAATGTTGGGTTACGAAAAGCATGTAACCCAACCTACGTGGCTTGATTTTCACGTCCCCCGCACAAAAAGCGGTAACCACGAAAAATAAAGATAAAATCGGCTTAACTCAGCATTAGGCAATAGGATATTTATGATAACTAGTTACATCCCAACATTAGAATCACCAAATGAAAATTCACCCACATGGTATAAAAATTTTCATAGTTCTTTTTATTTGTCTCAATTAGTAAATAATGTATTGTTATCTTATATGGATAACTTTATAGAAATTATTTCGCTAGAAAAAATTATTATTGAAAACCGTGAAGAATTAGAGGCTAATGGAGGTATTTCAATAGTTGATGGGGAAAGAAAAATTGACCGTGACAAAGTTTATTCAGTTGACGTAGAGATTGCTTTAAATGAACTTATTGAAAGATTTAAACAACAAGCCGTTGAAATTAATAATACCTTAACCTGTATGGGAGTTAATTCTAATGGGTATATGGAAAGAACAGTTAATGTTGACTTATCAATATTAAAAAATTCTGTAGGTACTAATAATTGGCATCATATTGTAAAAGGGTTTTTAAATGTATGGGAGTTTTTATTTCTGTTTAGTATTGCTGAAAGTGCATTAAAAACATCACTTGATAACTTTAATGCAAATACAAGTGATCTTATAGCTATAGTTACTAAAAAGAAGGCTAACGCAACTGTAATTTCCAATATGAAAGAAAAGCATAATATTGATCGACGATTTATGCTTGATATATGGTCATTATATGATGATTTAAGAAATATATACTCACATACTCATGGTGTTTTATCTGATGATAATAAAGAGAAGTTTAAAGAGTATATTTCTAAGTTTAAATCTAGTTTTGATAAAGCTTTTCATTCTAAAGATAGTCCAGAAATGTTAATATTAGATACTCTTATGGTAGGGTCATCTGAAATATTTAAGGACGAGTTTTTAGTCGTTGATAATTTTTATTTAATAGGTGACCAAGAATTAAATATATTTAGAAATGTTATAACGGAGTTTATGACTGAATTAGCCACGTAGGTTGGGTTATTCGTAACCCAACATTTCACTGTTGAAGGAAAAAATCACGAGGATTTAATAAATAAGTAGAACAATGGATGAAACAAGCAATGGAAGAAATTAACCTTGAAATAAAGTACACTTAATTATGAAATTAATCATTAGAAACTTAGCTCGCACTACCACAGAATCAACTTTGAAAGAAACCTTTGAAACTTTTGGCACAGTACAATCCTGCTCTTTAGTCATGGATCAAGAAACAAAACTTTCT
>DAOUSN010000073.1 GCA_030627205.1 Methylococcaceae bacterium | reverse complement strand
TTTTAATGGTAGGCGGCAATATTCCAAATGAAACCAAAACTATCGCTATTGCTATTGCTATTGCTATTTATGATAAAGTGCAAATATTCGATAATGAAGCTGCCGCAATTATGTCAATGTTTTTATTAGTTTTTTCCCTAATAATTATTTCTATAACCTACTTAATAACTGATAATAGCAATCACAAACATGAATAAAATTGGTGTAGAAGTACAGTTATACCAAGACAAACGAATCCCATTAACAGTAGAATTTAGTTGTTTAGATAATGAGGTTTTAGCTTTAATAGGCCCTTCTGGAAGTGGAAAAACTACTATATTACGTAGTATTGCAGGCTTGTACCAAGCTCAAAAAGGCTTAATTGCTTGCCAACAAGAAATTTGGTTTGATAGCGTAAACAATGTTTGTGTAGCCGCACATCAAAGGGCTGCTGGATTTGTATTTCAAAATTATGCTTTGTTTCCACATTTAACTGCACTAGAAAATATTGCTGTGGGTTTAACCTATTTACCTAAATCACAAAAAATTTCAGTAGCTAAAAAACTACTTGCACAAGTACATTTGCAAGGTTTAGAAACACGTTATCCTAGCCAGCTATCTGGAGGGCAACAACAAAGAGTCGCAGTTGCTAGAGCTTTAGCACGTCAACCCAAAGTTTTATTATTAGATGAGCCTTTTTCAGCTGTAGACCAAGTAACACGTAAACGTTTATACCGAGAAATGTTTGAATTACGTCACACACTTTCGATACCGATTATTTTAGTAACCCATGATTTAAATGAAGCTCATTTGCTAGCTGACAAAGTATGTTTATTGCACAAAGGAATTAGTTTGCAAACTGGCACACCTACAGAAGTTGCTACTAAACCTATATCTACAACTGTGGCACGCTTAATGGATCAACAAAATATTTTTACAGCTGAAGTTCTTGCACATAATTTAGAAAAAAATATTACCCAATTAAATTGGCAAAAACATATACTAACTGTTCCTTATCAAAATAAATATGCTTTAAAACAACAAGTAAATTGGATGATTCCACCAGCAAACATTTTATTACATAGAAAAGATAGAGTATCTAATGGTGAACGTGAAAATCCATTGTCTGGTTTAATCATTGAATCTATGCTGTTAGGTGGATATATGAATTTGGTAATTCAAATTAATGAAAATCTTAAAACTAATTTACATATGAGCGTGCCATTACATGTTGCCAAACGTAATCAATTGCAATGCGGTGATATTATTTCAGTATCTTTGTTAACAGAGGGAATTCATATATTTACACACACGTAATAACTCAATTGTTTTGTTTACGCAAACAGGTAAAAACTTCTTTTATATCAATATAAATAAAATAAAAAACTGGTTCATTGTATAAAAAAAGAACATCATAAAAAACGCCTGTTTTCTCACATTTTTTTTCACAATTTTGTTTATCAAAAGTAATGCAATAGGTAACAGGTATTTCTATTTCATCATTATTTTTATGAATATCATTCACGATATATTTATAAAAATAAGTAAAAAAATCTTTGAAATTTTTAGATTTAAAATCTTCGTCTGAAATATCTGCATTATCAGCAAGAGATTTGAAATCATTAATATCTTGACTGTGAAAAAATTTATTAACTAAAGGTTTAATAAGTTGTTCATTAACCTTTTTATTTTCTTTTAAACTTAAAAAAGCGACAAAGTCACTTTTGGCTTCTGTATTTTCGCTAATCATGGTTTAAATAAACTTCCTGTATTAATTGAAAATTAGCTTTGAAAACACTTATTCTATTTTCTTGAAGGCGAGAATAAAGCAATTTATTTTCGATATCATCCCCAATATCTTTACATTTGTTATTATATGAAGGAATTACAAACTGACTCTTGACAAATCTTTTTCCATTACCATATTTTTCAAGACACCATTCATAACAAATTTGCTTGTTAATATCGTCATCAATCTTTTTACTTTTTTGTACGAAGTCACTTTCTATCATATATTTCCAGTCTGATATTTGTGAATAAGCAATATTTTTTACATAAGCTTTTTCATTTTTTACTTGCTCAAGAACATTTTTTGGGTAATTTTTAAAATTATTTTTACTTATAACTCTGGATGAAAGATTCTTATTTTTTATCATTACTTTTAAGTTGCGACAAAATGTTTTGTATTCTTCCATATTATCTTTAGATAATGGGACAACGGTAAAATCTAGTGTAAAAGAATGCTCTTTAATATTAATAATTTTTATACAATCTGCAAAAGTTTTATCATCATCTCCTACTATTCTCACTAAATCAGGACGCATCCATCTTTTTTCATGCCTAAATTGAATATAAAATGGATTTTTAAAATTTTTTTGTTTAAATATTTTATATCCACCAAATGTATCATTGGCAACAGCTTCACCATTAAAAACAATATTGGTATCAGCATAAACAACTTCAGAAGCCCATTTTGTAAAAACATAAGTATTACACATATCCTCCCATATTGACCAAAAATTATTAATTCCCCAAAAAATGCCATCTTCATGTGTATTTTGCATATCTAACTCACCATAAAGAAAAGACTCTATTGCCTCATAAAGCCGCCAATAATCCTCATCCTTATAAGCGGTTACTTTATCAATATCATCTAAACTATCTTTTAATGCTGTAATCGTGGTATCAAACGTTTCTTCATCAAATAAAGACTGGTCATGCGTTAAATGTTGCTCCTTAAAACGATGAGCTAAATCTTTAACACGTTCATCTGTTTCTTGTTCTAATTCATTTTCTAGCTCATACAAAATAAAACAAAATAAATCAATTAAAGTTGCTGATTCATAATGTAAAAAATGACGGGGTAATTCCATTTCATCAATATAAATTACATCCTCATCCAAATAAGTAGCTTTATGTAAATATTTATCAATTTTAGAATAATCTATTTCCTCGTTACGACCCGTTTTTCTCTCTATTACATCCAAGGCTAAATCACGATAAGCTTCAAGTAAATTTT
>DAOUSN010000014.1 GCA_030627205.1 Methylococcaceae bacterium | reverse complement strand
GTTTTACTTATGTCCTCATCACTTTTGTTTATTTATTCACGCATTAAACAGGTATAACAGATGGCAAGAAAACTCATCAGCTTTGATTGGGCAATTAAAAAAATTCTTCGCAGTAAAGCTAATTTTGAAATTCTTGAAGGTTTTTTAAGTGAATTGTTGTTTACTGATATTCGTATTCTCAATGTTTTGGAAAGCGAGAGTGACCAAGAAGATAAGGATAATAAATACAATCGGGTTGATATTAAAGTGACCGATAGTCAGCAGCAAATTATCATTATTGAAATTCAATATTCACGAGAATTAGATTATTTACAACGCATTTTATTTTCCAGTGCTAAAACGATTAGTGAACAAATGCCCAAAGGAAAAGCTTATGCTGATGTGAGTAAAGTCATTTCAATTAACATTTTGTATTTTGATTTTGGAGTAGGTGATGATTATATTTATCATGGAACAACGCGTTTTATAGGCTTGCATGATGATAGTGAGTTGGAATTAAGTAAAGAGCAAAAAACGCTTTATACCGCAAATAAAATAGCCGATATTTATCCTGAATATTATTTGATTGAGATTAGAAATTTTGATGATGTTGCTAAGGATACTTTAGATGAGTGGATTTATTTTTTAAAAAATGAAACGATTGAGGATAATTTTACCGCTAAAGGTTTACAGAAGGCGCAAGAAACGTTGGATGTTCTTAAAATGAAACCTGCCGAACGCCAAGTTTATGAACGGCATCAAGCAGAATTGCATCGTGAAGCGAGTTTGTATGAATCTACTTATGTCTTAGGTAAAATTGAAGGCAAAGAAGAGGGTATAGAAAAGGGTAGAGAAGAGGGAAGGTTAGTCATGGCTAAGAAGATGAAGCAAGCAGGTATAGATGTAGCCGTAATTGCTCAAATGACAGGGTTATCTATTGAGGAAATAGGAGGAGTATCTTGAAAAACGTAAATTAAGTATTTTTTATTTTGTGTAATCACTTTTTTATCTAATAGTATAATGGTGGTGGTCACAAGCTTTCTTTATCAGTTAAAGTCTTTTTTAGTAAGCTAATAATTTCATTCAAATGTTGAATTTCTTTGTTTCGTTCAGCTAATAAAAGTTCTTTTTTTCTAGTTCAGTATTTAGCTCCGAAAGAGACATGTATTCTCCATCTGTAATTACCGAATTAAAAATCTTTTGGATAGTTTTAAATAAAGAAGGATAAGCATAGCGCCCTCCACCTTCGGACATATAATTTTGCATGTCATAAGTTATACTGGCAGCAGCTGCATTTGAAGGGCGAATATGTTGATTGTAATCAGAGTTTGATGGTGTATTAGAACCAAAAATATAGCGTTTAAGTATTTCAGTAGAGTCATATATTGACATTATTTTATCCCTTATTATAAAGTTATTTAATAGTTATTTTTTTATTTTTTAATTCAAAAATAATAGGTTTATCTAAATCCAGTGTTGCTATACAATATTTCGATTTTGATCTATGTACAATGTAATAGATATTGTAATCACTTGTTTTCATATTAGAAACTTCAAGTATAATTGCATTATTAGCTTGATTTCCAATATATTTTATTGAGCCTATATGTAAAGGTGTTGAGGCAAAAAACAGAGTCCTCAACGTATGATTTATTTCAATACTAACGGTATTATTGTGAATATCTAGGAAAAAAATATAATCTAATTGGGGAATTTTTTTTATTCTAAAGGTGTTTTGTAAAGAAAGAGGAATCGTCTTTAACTCAGATGTAATTCTAAAATAACTTTTCTTTTTACCTGACCAAACTTTTAAAAAAGGAGATTTTTCAATTAAAAAAGGTTCCCATTTAATAGCACCTGTTATAACCCACCAAAGAGTTTTTTCTTTTAGTTCATTTGATTTACTTGGCTTAAAAATTGAAGTTACATGGTTTCCATCATAAAAAAGTGCTTCGCCTGTTATTCCATCTTCAAAAACTATACCTTTCAATGAAGGAATAGGGCGAAAAATAATGTCTTGTGAGCTACTAAATCTCTTCCATGAACGGCGTATATTTTTTAACTCAACAGGCAAGGGTTTTACCTTACCCTCTATAATTTCAAAACTACTTGGTAAATACCAGTTAAAAAATGAACCACTACTATTAGAAATAAAAATACGATCTAAAGTTTGACTGTAAGTACCCTCATTTTTCATACATCCAAAAATCCATGCAAGAGGTAAGCATTCAGTATTGGTTAATTCCGATAATTCTATGGGAGGAGTAATGATAGGTGGAGTTACTTTTAAATTAACTTGAGCAACGTAATCTATATACTCTCCATCTATAAAAAGCCAACCATTTTTACTTAGCTTTATATCTTCTATTCCTCCTCCTGTATCTAATAAAAAATATTGGGGTACGTTAACTACTGATAATTGCTTACCTAGCTCATCTCGTAAGATAAGTTTTTCCTTATACCCTTTCAAACTATACAATTTCTCTGCTGTATTAAGATTAATTATTATAGGTGGAAAGACTTCAGTACTACGCGTGGGAGTATTTATTTTTGAAATTTCATCTTCCATATATGCAGGTATATCTTGTGTAAGACAAAATTCTTCAATAGATTCAGCTAATACGCAAGGTGTTGTCAACATTGTAAACACTACTAATAATATAGAAAAATAAAATACAATTATTTTGTTTGGAACAAAAAAATAAAAAACTACTCTTTTTCTCGAATATGCTTTCTTTATCATTTTCGTCATCGCTACTGTAAACTGGTTCAGGTTTTTTGTAGCTTACTCCTAAATTAAAACTGAATGCAATGATTATTTTCTAGTTTTTAATGAAATTCTTTTTTACATTTATTCTAGTAGCCATTCAATGTAATCCAATGCTTACAAAAGCTAGCAACCTGCTCTAAACGCAATTGTTCTGGCTGAATGCCTGCTTCAAATATGAGTGTATCAAAACCTGTATCTATTTCAATAGGAGTGCTTGGAATCCCAATGCCCCCCGTGAAATTTTCATCAATGGTATCTGTCCCTCCATTCAAGCTAAAAATGTAAGTATCATCACCAGCCCTTTCAAGGTGATTTTTTGAGATAATATCTAATTTTTTCAAATCAAAATGGCAACCGAATTATTTAGCACAGTTTTACAGAAATTTATTAATAAAAGCCCTATCACTGTAATGATTCAAGGGTTACTTGAGCAATTATTAAATGCAGAAAAATTAGACCAATGGTTTAATAAAAATAGAATCATCAAGGATAACGGTCACACCTTGATCATCTTTAACTGATGTTACGCAGTATTGAATATTCTGCATAAATTTCATTTATGAATAAGACAAAGATTTTCGATTTATATACAGACTATTTGCAAACCTCTTTTAGTTACACAACTACGACAGGTCTTTCACAATTATTAGACGGCGAGATTAGTCATGACCAAGTGACTCGGTTTCTTTCAGAAAAAGATTACACCTCGGTAGATTTATGGAGATCAATTAAAAATGAAATACAATGAATTAAATAAAAGTAACTATGAAACACAACGATATAATGTGTTATTAAATACTGAAGGAATAAAAGGAATGGTTTTTATAATAGGTTTATTTTTTTTAATGATTAATACTACCCATGCGTCTTCTGATATTGACATGCCAATTTGTAAAAAAATCAGAAAAATCTTAGCAAGAAACCAAGGGTCGGTATCTTCAAAAAAATATTATATTGAAAATGAATATATTGATGGGGGTGATACTCATTATAAAAATATTGATCTAGATAATGATAAAATTGATGATTCTGTATTGAGAGGTTGTGGAGGTACTTCTCCTATATGCTCTTTATTTATAGATACCTCTACTGGAATTAATCTCGAACTAGAAGAAGCACGGTTTTATCTAATACAAATAAAATCAATTCCTTATGTTATTGTTGGAGATACATCAGAACTTGAAAAAAAAAGAGAGGAACACGACAAGTATATAAAATCACGAAAGAATCCATTGATATAATTTGTTCAAATATTTAAAAAGAAACAACCATGCTTATTTATAAGCGGACTTTGTGATTGCCATGCACGTTTTGAACCTGCTTTATACAGTTATTTGAATGCAAGTTTTACTGCGCTAA
This sequence comes from Methylococcaceae bacterium, assembly GCA_030627205.1. Lineage (GTDB taxonomy): Bacteria > Pseudomonadota > Gammaproteobacteria > Methylococcales > Methylomonadaceae > WTBX01. The sequence continues at coordinate 49,064 of DAOUSN010000014.1, read as the reverse complement.
ATTTGATTAAATGGCATGACCGACTTTTAAGCCATAAACGAAAACCAATTTCAATCAGTAGTTGGAAGACTAGATTTTTCAATGAGTTATTAATTGAACGTATTTTTTTAAACTCTGGGATAGACCTGAGTTTAATAAAATGCTCTTCTCAATACGAGGAGTTTTGTAGCTTCGGGGTTATCTCGCATTAAAATTATCCGAATTATTGTAAGTAGGAGATCATAATTATATCTACCTACTTAGGTGTTAATACATTAAAAATGCTAAAATAATAAAGTGATTTTACTCACTATATTTTATGAAGAACAAACATAAATTCTTTCTCACAATCTATATTAACCCCTTTTATTTAAGATAAATTATTATGGCAGAAACAGTAGACGAACTCACAGTAACATACGAAGACGGTGGCATAGAAACCATCAAAGAACTTGATAAAAAAGTTTTAACCAAAGGCGCGTGGGCAACGGTAATTTACCGTTATCAAGACTGGAATCGTACTAAAGAAGAATACAGTGCGGATAAATATACTATTCGTCGTTATCAAAAAAGGGATGGAGAATATCAACCAAAATCTAAGTTTAATATTTCAAGCACTAAACAAGCAAAAGAAATTATTTCTGCATTAGAAGAATGGATAGCAGATAAATAAACTCTCGTTACATTAATAATACGGCGATAGTCGCGTTTTTATTTTAATATTTCCACTATAAAATATAGCTAACTATTAATCATTTTCGTTGCAAATTAGAGTTTATTTTTTATTTTACTAACCCTTTCATATTTAAGTAATTATTTGGAATACTTGATTAAAATGAAATTTATAATATAAAAAACTGTTGTTTAAGTATTCTATAAATAATAATAATAACTATTGGTATTTGTATTACAACTTATTGATTTTTAAAATATTAGTTTTAAAAATTTGCATTTAAACAAAAGATAAACAATAATAATTATGTGGTATCTATTTCTTAATAATTTAATGAGGAAAAATAATTATGGCTTTAATTACTTGGAATGTTGCTCAACATGGTACTAATGTTGGATTCGCTGACGATGAGCATAAAATATTATTTGATAAGTTGAATAAATTATATGATCTAGCAACAGGTGGGGCAGCTCGTGCTGATATTGGCACACAACTTGATGATTTAATTTCTTATGTCGTCGATCATTTTACCCACGAAGAAAAAGAAATGGAAGCAAAAGGTTATACAGGTTTAGCTATCCATAAAGAACAGCATGATGCTTTAGTTGGAATTTGTGCTGGTTTACAAACAAAATTTCATGCTGGTGAAGCTGAGGTGACCGAAGATGTTGGGCAAATGGTTAAAGGGTGGTTAGATAGTCATATTCCTGCTTATGATATGCCTTATGCAGATGCTTTAAATAGTTAAGTAAGAAAAGTATATTTTTAAGGTTAAATGGCTTGTGAGGCAAATGTTTCACAAGCCTTTTTTATGGTTAGATAAAAAGCTTTCTAGCTTACAAGTGCATCATAGGTTAAAATTGTATAGTTAATTTTTTAATAAATGTGTTTAATAATTCATAGTTTAACACATACAAAGTTCAATACTGTTACTTCTTAAATTATAAGGAACGATAGAAAGCTTACTACAAGGTTTATAATGGAAAGTCTTTTCGTAGTATTGGCGTTAGAAGTACGGATATATTAGTTTATAACTACAAACTGGGAGGCTGCTCCGTGAAGAAAACAAAGCAACTACTCGCTTATTTGATCCTGATGGCTTTAGGTCTAAGATCAGCTTATGCGAGTGATTACACCCTTAATTTAATGAAAGGGGTTACCAAAGTCAGTAATGACATTTATGATTTACACATGCTGGTCCTATGGATATGTGTATTTATAGGCATAGCCGTATTTGGCACTATGTTTTATTCGATTTACCATCATCGTAAATCAAAAGGACATAAAGCCGAGCAATTTCATGAAAATACCACCATCGAAATTTTATGGACAATTATTCCAACCTTAATTTTAATTGGAATGGCAATTCCTGCAACCCAGACTATGCTGGAAATGGAAGATGTCAAAGATTCTGACATGTCAATTAAAATCACTGGTTGGCAATGGAAATGGGAATATGAATATATGAGTAATGGAATTCATTTTTTTAGTAGCTTAGATGAAAAAAGTAACCAAGCACGTCAATTAAACTCCGGGATAAACCCACGTTCTGTTCCTCATTACTTACTAAATGTTGATAATCCACTGGTGATTCCCATTAACACTAAAATTAGATTTTTATTTACGGCTGCGGATGTGAATCATGCTTGGTGGGTACCTGAATTAGGTTGGAAAAAAGATGCGATTCCAGGATTTATTAATGAATCATGGACTTATGTTGAAAAGCCAGGTACTTATCGGGGGCAATGTGCCGAACTTTGTGGTAAAGATCATGGCTTTATGCCAATTGTTATCATCGCAATGGAACAAGTTGATTATAATGTTTGGGTAGAAGAGCAACTAGTGTCGGCTAAAGCGGCGGCAAATTCTGCCAATAAAGAATGGTCGCAAGAAGAATTATTTGCAAAAGGAGAAACTATTTATGCTAATAGTTGTGCTTCTTGTCACATGAACGATGGTGCTGGAATGGGAGCGACTTTCCCTGCAATCACTAATAGCCCTATCGTAACAGGTGATATAGATGGTCAAATAAAGATAGTAATGAATGGTCAAGGAATGATGCCTGCTTTTGGAACCATGCTAAGTGCGGTTGATTTTGCAGCGGTAATCACTTATACCCGTAATGGTTTAGGTAATTCGGTGGGTGATTTTGTCCAACCCTCTAAAATTAAATCACTACTATCAGCAGTACCCGAAGATGATGATTAAGCAAATTCCTGCCGTTCTAAATCTTTTTAAACACTATAAGAGGTAACTATTATGTCTGCTGTAGCAGTTGAAAATGAACACACCCATGATGCTCACGGGGCTGAAAAAGGTTTTTTACGATGGATAGTAACCACTAATCATAAAGATATTGGTACTATGTATTTAGTCTTTGCACTAATTATGTTTTTTGTTGGTGGCACGATGGCATTAATTATTCGTGCTGAATTATTTGAACCGGGAATGCAATTTGTTGACCCCCAGTTTTTTAATTCTATGACCACTATGCACGCATTGGTAATGGTATTTGGCGCGGTCATGCCAGGATTTGTGGGTTTTGCTAATTGGATGATTCCGATGATGATCGGTGCGCCTGATATGGCATTACCTCGAATGAATAACATGAGCTTTTGGATGTTAGTTGCAGGAATGCTATTAATGGCCAGCACTTTATTTATGGAAGGTGGAGCACCTGCCGCAGGTTGGACTTTTTATCCACCGTTAGTATTGCAAACAGGCAATGCCTTACCTTTTGCGGTTTTCGCAGTACATTTATTAGGTATTTCATCAATTATGGGAGCAATTAATATTATTGCCACCATTCTTAACATGCGTGCTCCTAAAATGACGATGATGAAAATGCCATTGTTTGTGTGGACTTGGTTAATTACTGGTTTTTTATTAATTGCCATTATGCCTGTATTCGCTGGCGCGGTAACGATGTTATTAACAGACCGCTTTTTTGATACTAGCTTCTTTGACGCTGCTGGTGGTGGCGATCCTGTTTTATACCAACATATTTTTTGGTTCTTCGGACATCCTGAAGTCTATGTGATGATTTTACCTACCTTTGGGATTGCATCAACGATTATTCCTGTTTTTGCACGTAAACCTTTATTTGGTTATAGCTCAATGGTTTATGCGACAATAGCGATTGCTTTTCTTTCATTTATCGTTTGGGCGCATCACATGTTTACAGTTGGAATGCCAATTGCTGGTGAGTTATTCTTTATGTATACCACCATGTTGATTGCGATTCCAACCGGGGTTAAAGTTTTTAACTGGACGGCAACGATGTGGAAAGGGTCTATGACTTTTGAAACACCAATGTTGTTTTCTATTGCCTTTGTGGTTTTATTTACCATGGGGGGATTTACAGGGGTGATGATGTCCCTCGCACCTTTAGACTTTCAATATCATGATACCTATTTTATTGTCGCGCATTTTCATTACACCTTAGTTCCTGCTTCTGTTTTTATTTTAATGGCAGGGGGGTACTTTTGGTTACCTAAATGGACTGGTAATATGTATGACGAAAAATTGGCCACCTTGCATTTTTGGCTATCGGCGATTTCAGTTAATATTTTATTTTTTCCACAGCACTTTTTAGGTCTTGCTGGAATGCCACGTAGAATTCCAGATTATGCGGTTCAGTTTGCCGATTGGAATATGGTTTCTAGTATTGGTGCATTTATATTTGGTTTTAGTCAATTGATCTTTGTTTATGTGGTAATTAAAACCATTAGAGGTAAAAATTGCGAAAAAGCTACGGATGAAGTTTGGGAAGATGCTCATAAGCATGGTCTTGAATGGACTTTATCTTCACCTGTGCCTTATCATACTTTTGCTACTCCTCCTGAAAAGATTCCTACAGAGCATCTTTAAGGTTTTATCGTTTATAACTATTTAGATACCTTATTTTCAAACATAAGGTATCAAGCTAAATAAAATGGATACAAGAAAGAAAAATATTTTAACTGTGGTTTTATTAGTGGCAGTTGCGGTAACGATTTATATTTTTGCAGTCATCCAAGCGATATCAGAATGAGTGATAACCTTGCAGAAAAAAATAAGCGTTTAGTTCGTAAGCTAGTAATTATTGTTTTACTTATGTTTGGTTTTGGTTATGCGTTAGTACCTATTTATGATGTTTTTTGTGATATTACAGGGATTAATGGTAAAACCAATAAGACTGCTGCTAATGAGATTGTTTATAAAATAGATAAAAATCGTGAAATTACCGTAGAATTTATGACTGCTCTTAATGAGTCAGCTCCAATTTTATTTAAATCAGAATTAAAGCAAATAAAAGTACATCCAGGGCAATATTATACGGTAAACTTTTATGCTGAAAATAAAACCAATAAACCAATGGTTGCTCAAGCAATTCCAAGTATTAGCCCAGGTCTTACGGCAGAATATTTTATAAAAACTGAATGTTTTTGTTTTTTAGAACAAACCTTCAAAGCTAATGAAGGTAGAACGATGCCAGTTCGTTTTGTAATTGATCCCGCATTACCAGATAAATATAGAAGGATTACCTTAGCCTACACTTTTTTTGATAATACTGAAAAATCAGTAAAGAAATAACTATATGAGGACACTTATGTCTACAAATAATGACTATTATATTCCACATCAGGCAACATGGCCTGTTGTTGGTGTCGTGGGGTTAGTGACCCTATTCGCAGGTTTTGCCAATTATCTAAATGGTTCATCCATCGGTATAGGATTTATGATTGTTGGTTTATTAATTTTCATCGTCATGCTAGCGGGTTGGTTTACCTTACAAGCCAATGAAAGTGAAACAGGAATGTATAGCAAAAGCGTAGGGATTTCCTATCGCATGGGAATGATGTGGTTTATTTTTTCTGAAATTATGTTTTTTGCCGTATTTTTTGGAACTCTTTGGTATACCCGTAATTTATCCGTCCCTTGGTTAGCTGATGAGGTTACAGGAACTACGTTATGGCCTTCTTTTGAAGCCGTTTGGCCAACAAATGGGCCTGGTGAAGTTGGCGGTGAATTTGAACCTATGGGTGCATTTGGTCTACCTTTTATCAATACCTTATTGTTATTAAGCAGTGGAGTAACTTGTACTTGGGCGCATCATGGCTTATTAGCTAAAAAACGTGACCAATTAATTAAAGGATTAATTGCTACGGTTAGTTTGGGGTTTTTATTTGTTATTCTTCAAGCGATTGAATATCACGAAGCTTATACAGAGATGGGATTAACCTTAGGTTCTGGAATTTATGGTTCAACTTTTTTTATGTTGACAGGGTTTCATGGGTTACATGTTTGTATTGGAGCGATTATTTTAACGGTGGTTTTATTTCGTAGTTGGAAAGGTCACTTTACCCCTGAAAATCATTTTGCTTTTGAAGGCGCAGCATGGTATTGGCATTTTGTTGATGTGGTATGGTTAGGCTTATTTGTCTTTGTTTATTTAATTTAATTTGATGTAAATAATGACATAAAAGGAAGCTCACAGTCAGTTACCTAAGCACTGAAAAAAGCACGATCTTCGGGACGTGCTTTTTTTTGCCATTTTAAAATTTATAATATAAGGAATTAAAACATTGCACATTCATATTTTAGGTATTTGTGGAACATTTATGGGAGGTTTAGCATTAATTGCACGTGAATTAGGTCATCAAGTGAGTGGTTCAGATGAAAATATTTACCCGCCGATGAGTAATCAATTACAACAACAGGGGATTAGCTTAATAGAAGGTTATCATGCAGATAATTTAAAGCCAAAACCAGACTTAGTGATTATTGGTAATGCCCTCTCGCGTGGAAATGAAGAAGTTGAAGCGGTTTTAAATAAAAACTTAGCCTATATTTCAGGGGCGCAATGGTTATCAGAACAGGTGTTACAAAAAAAGTGGGTGTTAGCTGTTGCTGGTACACATGGCAAAACTACAACAACAAGTATGTTAAGTTGGATTTTGGAATGCCAAGGTTTTCAGCCAGGATTTTTAATTGGAGGGATTCCTCTAAATTTTGAAGTCTCAGCACGCTTAGGAAAATCAGATTTTTTTGTAATAGAAGCAGATGAATATGATTGTGCTTTTTTTGATAAACGTTCAAAATTTGTACATTATCGCCCCAGAACCCTAGTTTTAAATAATTTAGAATATGACCATGCTGATATTTTCCCTGATTTAGCTGCAATTCAACGCCAATTTCATCATTTACTACGAATTGTTCCTAGCGATGGGTTAATAATCGCACCTGAAAATAATAAAAATATTAAAGCAGTTTTACAAATGGGTTGTTGGACTCCTATTAGTTATACAGGAATTAATCAAAAAAGTGAATGGGAGGCACGATTATTAAAAACTGATGGAACATCATTTGAGATTATTTTTAGAGGACAATCTCAAGGAATTGTTCAATGGAGATTAATAGGTGATCATAATGTTTATAATGCCTTATCAGCCATTGTTTCTGCACGCCATATTGGCATATTACCGGATGATGCAATAACGGCTTTAGGAAAATTTAAAAATGTAAAGCGAAGAATGGAGGTTATTGCTAATATTAATGGGGTAATGATTTATGATGATTTTGCACATCATCCGACTGCAATTAAAACCACGTTAGCAGGATTACGGCAGCAAGTAGGTGATAAGAAAATAATTGCTATTGTTGAGCCACGATCTAACACTATGCGACTGGGAATTCATCATCAAACTCTGGCAGAATCACTACAAGAAGCGGATATAGCAATTATTTATCAACCTGAAACATTAGATTGGGATTTATTAGCTTTAATAAATTATAATCCGCAGATTAAAATTTGTGTAACCTTAGAGGATATTATTAGCTATGTTATGAGTGAAATTTCACCTGATAGCCATTGGGTTTTAATGAGTAATGGTAGTTTTGGGGGGATTTATCAACGCTTACAAGATGAATTACACTATTTAAAAACAATAAAATAATGACACAATTAACCCATTTTAATTTAAACGGAGAAGCTCACATGGTTGATGTGAGCGATAAAAGCATTAGTAAACGTCTTGCGATAACAGAAGGATCAATTATCATGCACAGAAAAACTTTAGAGCATATTATTGCAGGAGGACATAAAAAAGGCGATGTATTAGGCATAGCTCGTATTGCGGGGATTATGGCAAGTAAAAAAACAGCAGATTTAATACCACTATGTCATCCTTTACCATTAACCCATGTTGAAATTCAATTAACCCCTGAGCTTAAAAACAATCGAGTTTATTGTCAAACAACGGTTAAAACCAATGGGCAAACAGGGGTGGAAATGGAAGCTTTATTAGCCACTCAAATTGCTTTATTAACTATTTATGATATGTGTAAAGCTATTGATCGGGGCATGGAAATAACCTCGGTAGGTTTATTACAGAAAAGTGGGGGAAAATCTGGAGATTGGCACAAATGAATCAGGAACAAGAAGGAGTTATAAAATATCAGCTTACCCATTCCCATCAGTCACTGCCTCTTGATAATTCAGTGACTGAAATAAACGCATGGCGAACGCTAATGTATCGCCTGCAACTAATTGGTCAAGAAGAGCATCGTTATGGCGGTTATGGATTTGGAAATATTAGCCAACGGCTTGATAATAGTGAGAAATTTATTATAAGTGGAACTCAAACAGGGAGCTTACCAGTATTAAATAATGATAATTATTGTTTAATAACAGCGGCAATGCCTAATCTTAATCAAATTCATGCCGCAGGTGTTTGCAAGCCTTCGTCAGAAGCTTTAACTCATGCTAGTGTTTATTTACAGGATAAAAATATCCAAGGAATTATTCATGTACATTGTCCTGAAATTTGGCGGAATACGTTAAAATTAACACTACCTCATACGACAAAAACGGTTGCTTACGGAACACCTGAAATGGCAGAAGCGGTTAGTCAATTATTTGGATTAGAAAAATGGCAACAAGGGACTATTTTTAGCATGTTAGGTCATGAAGATGGAGTTATTGCTTTTGGAGAGAGTTTACAGCACGCGGCTAACGCTTTAATTGCCAGCTTATCTTTGGCTATTGCCATTGAACAAGGCTAATTTTATCGTTAGAATAAATTTTTTTTATTAAAATAATTATGTCAAAAATACTGATTTACAGTTCCAATATATGCCCTTATTGCATAATGGCTAAAAGATTGCTTAAAAATAAAGGGTTAGATTATTCTGAAATTAATGTCGATTCAGAGCCAGGTATGCGGGAAGAAATGATGGAAAAAACTAAACGTCGTACTGTACCGCAAATATATATAGGTGATTATCACGTGGGGGGATTTAATGAGCTTCATGCTTTGGATCAAAGTAAAGAATTAGATAAATTACTGTGATTATTTAATAATTAAACTTCCAGATATTTTTGTAATACAATGTTTTTATCGGGTTATGTTTTTTGCTATGCGAACAATATAACTCGACTTACTTCACTATAATTTTTAAATTATCTCAAAGAATCTGCTGTAAATTAATTTACAATCCCACCTCTATTTTTAGAAAACTTTAGGTTTATATTAATGAATTTTATGGATAATCAAGGCTTATTTACCCAATCTGTCTTTGATGTTTTTGCTCAGAATGAAGATTTCTTATATATAACAGAACATGATTTAAAAAAATCAGCCCAGCATTTAACAGAATTGGTTAACTATTGGAATAAAGCCGCCGCGATGGTTTTACAGCCGCTTTCCAAAGCGGACAAAGCTGTAAAATTACTCGGTGTTCCTATAGGTTTTAAGCTTTTAAACGCCTCTGAAAGCGAGATAGAGCAGGGAATCATTAGGAAAACCTTAGAAATAATAGGCTTTGAACATAAAATTGCGAATAATAAAAGTTTAACGGGGAAAAATAAGTCTGACCGTCCTGATATGATTTTATTTAGTTCAGAAAAAAATATTCAAGCGGTTAATCATGCCTTAACCCGTAGTCAAGAATTTAATGGCAAACAGTTTTGTCAGCCTGCGGTGTTTATTTTAGAGGCTAAAAAAGCCCGTGAAAATACTGATAATACAAAACATATCCATCAATTAGACGAATATTTAAATAATTATACGAAAGACTGGGGCATTTTATCCAATGGTTTAAGCTGGCGTTTATCGCATAAAAGTAATCAGGAAAATTATTTTAGATTTGATTTAGTATTGTTTTTACAGCAATTTATCGGTAAAAACAAACGTAAACCAAATGATGAGGATATAAAAACCTTTGCTTTGTTTGAGCATTCATACGGGGCTAAAGCGCATTCATCGGGTTTTTTAAAGAATCTTTTTAGTGAAACCCAACAAGCTAATGAAAATTTACGCGAAGTTTTAAAACAAAATGCCCATAATGCGGTGGAATACATTGCTAATGGGTTTTGGTTGGATGATAAAAACCGTGATAAAGGCTTTATTGCAGAAGAACCACAGCAGAAGGATTTAGATTATTTACGCGAGCAATCGTTAATTTTACTTTATCGGTTGTTATTTATTCTTAAAGCCGAAAGTCAGCAATTATTATTAAAAGAAGTGGATGGCGAATTATCCGCTTATGCTCAGGAATACGCGCTCTCAACATTATTAGAAAAATTAGAAGCGAAAACCCCTGCACAATTAGAACGCTCTACGGTTTATCGGGTTCTACAAGCTTTTTTTAAAGATATAGATGGCGGTGATTTAAGTTATGGCGTTCCTGCTTATAACGGCGGATTGTTTGACCCAGAAACCCATACCGATTTAATTAAATGGCGGATGACGGATGCCGCATTAAAAAAGGTTTTAACCGCGTTAATGTATGCCGATGAAGCGCAAAAAGAAGAAATTGTTTGGAAAGAATTAGAGGTTAGGGATTTAGGGGATGTTTACGAAGGCTTATTAGAACAGCGTTTGATTTTAGAGGATAGCGGCGAGTTATCAGAATTAGTGTTAAAAAATGAGAAAGGCGAGCGTAAAGCTAGTGGTTCTTATTTTACCCCCGATTCAATGGTGACTCAGTTAGTTAATGCGACTTTATTACCATCATTAAAAGCCTGTAAAGCTAACCCTAACAAAATTTTAGACTTAAAGGTTTTAGATCCTGCTATGGGGAGTGGGCATTTTTTAGTTAAAGTCGTTGATGTGATGTCGCGTTATTTGGCGATGTATTGTGATCCGCAAGATTTAATACATCCCGATAAAGGAGTGAAAAATACTAAGGATGCCGCAGAACGGGCGTATTGGAAGCGTAAAATTATTGATAATTGTATTTATGGGGTCGATTACAACCCGATGTCGGTTGAATTGGCAAAAGTAGCTTTATGGCTGCATACGGCGGAATATGCCAAACCGTTATCATTTTTATCGCATCATTTAAAGGTCGGTAATACTTTGTTAGGGGCAGATATTGATGAGTTACAAGAGCCTGCGTTAGAACTTAAAGCCTTAAAGTCTGGAACGGTATGGAAAGTTAAGCCACGCACTAAAGAGACCTTAGAAAATAAACCTCAAAAAGGGCTAATTGAGCAGCAGCAATTAGAGTTATTTTTTATTGACGAAAATATTATCAGTGGGGTATTAGAAAATGTGCGTAATTTATTGGCAGCAAGTAGTGCTAACAGGGATGATATTCATAATAAGCGTAAAAAATATCAACAAATTGTTAGGGAGTTATCTGCCCATAAATTATTAGCCGATTTATGGTGTGTGCAGTGGTTTTTTGTTAAACCTGATAGTCGTGGCGAAAAGGCATTTGGTGTTCATGGAAATAGTTTATATAACCAATTGTTAAAAATTTGTAATATTAAAGATTCTGAATCGCGACAAGTAGAATTAGAAAAATTTAAGAATAACCCCTTCATTAAACGGGTAAGGAAAAATACGGAACATGGTTATGGCGCACGTCCGACGATGTTTTTTCATTGGCAATTAGAATTTCCCGAAGTCGCGTTTGATAAAAGAGGACAACCTAAAACGGATTATGGTTTTGATGTGGTGTTAGGTAATCCACCGTGGAATAAAATTAAGCCTGACACTAAAGCCTTTTACGCGCCATACTCTGAAGAAGTTGCCAATACCCAAGGCACAAGTATTAAAAAGTTAGTGCATGAATTAGAGCTAAAACACCCACATTTACCGCAAGAATGGCAGGTTTACGAAAATACAATTCAAAAAACGGTGTTCTTTTTAAAAGAAAGTCAGCATTATCAACATCAATCTGCTTTAGTTGAGGGTAAAAAAACAGGCGGCGATCCTGATTTATTTCGTTTTTTTATTGAACGAGCTTATCAATGTGCGCGTGTCGGGGGGCGTGTTGGTTTGGTAACGCCCGCAGGATTATGGCAAGCCGAAGGCTGTACTGCATTAAGACGCTTATTATTTCAGCATAATCAATTAGAGCAACTTTATACCTTTGAGAATTTTCGTAAATGGGCGTTTGGTATAGATACCCGTTTTAAATTTAGCAGTTTTGTGTTTAAAAAATTAGCAGAAGATAAAGCACCTAAAGCAGACCATACTTTTAAGGCAGCGTTTATGTTACGCCATGACCGTATTTTAAATGAAACGCCACCGAGTTTACGTTTAATGGATTTATCGTTTGAAGCTGTTCAAGCCTTTAGCCCTGAAACCTTAGCGTTATTAGATTTTAAAGCAGCGGGTGATAGTGCTTTAGTGTCTAAATTGCATCAAAATTTTTCGGCGTTAGGTAAAAGTGATTGGAAAATAAAATATCGCCGTGAATTAGATATGACTAATGATGCGTATTTATTTAAAAAGCCTGAATGGATGGCGATACGCGGCTTTACGGGGTTAGTTTCCAATAAAACGGATTTTTATGAAAATCGCGGTTATGAAAAAGTTGAACTAGAATTAAAAAATGATGACAAGTTAATCGTTTATATTCATCCAGACGATAAAAAATCGGCTGAAGAAAATCCACATTTAAACGAAGCTCATTTTTATATTGTCCCTGATGAAACTTATGTACCGTTATACGAAGGACGGATGGTACATATTTTTGACCATTGCCAAAAACAATATTTAGAAGGGGAAGGCAGAACCGCTAAATGGGGGAGTTTAGATTTTGACAATAAAGCGTTAAAACCCAGAGTTTATGTAAGTTTAAAAGAATCTCAAATTGATTTACATGACAAGCTAGGCTTTTGTGATGTTACAGGCGCGACAAATGAACGCAGCACTTTAACAGCATTATTACCTGAAAATGTAGCTTGTGGACATTCTGTGCCGACATTTACATTCGAGAAGGAATCACAAACAAATTTAATTTTGTTAAATTGTTTAATGAATTCATTTGTTTTTGATTTTTTAATTCGTTTTAGGGTTTCGTTACACTTAACCATGAACTTTTTAACCCAAGTTCCCGTGCCTAATTTAGCCGATATTGATAAAACCCTAAGCATAGAATTATGCCAACGAGCGGTTAAATTAAGTTGTACTACCGAAGAAATGGCAAGCTATTGGAATCATATTTATCCAGATAATACATGGACAGAAGACTCCGCCGAAAAAGACCTCAATAAACGCGCTTTATTACGCGCAGAAATAGATGCCCGCATCGCTAAACTGTATGGATTAAGCTTAGAAGACTACGCCCGTATACTCACGCACTTCCCTTTATTAGACCGAAGTTATAAACCCTTAGTAGGGGACAAATTTATCGCCGAAAGCACAAACGAAGAAAAAACCGACCGCGCTTTTATTACCCGTGATTTGGCCTTACATCAATACTTACTTTATTTAAATAAACACAATGAAGACGGTGAAAAAATTCCTTTTATAGAAGACTTAGAACGCTTTTATCGTGAAAAAGTACAGCTCGACCCCAATAGCGAAGAAAGCCGTTTTAGAATCGGTGAAATTAAAGACTTAGAAACCCGTGTAAACACCGCAATTAAAAACGGGGCAATTGCTTATGTCCCTTCATAAAAATTAATAACTAAAGTGAATAAGTACTCATTCTATTCAATGAGCAATTTCATGCAAACAGCAAATTAATATTACGCCCATAAAAATCAATGCAATTTGTTCTAATGAGGTTTTTATATCGGTTTTTTTATGCAAAGAAGGAATTAAATCAGCTACCGCAATATAAATAAAACTAGATGCAGCTAACGCTAAAATATAAGGGAGTTTTTCATGCAAATTATCTAAACTAAAATAAGCTAAAACACCACCAAACACTGTTCCTAAACTGGATAATATATTATAAATAATTGCTTTTTTCTTACTATAGCCACTTTCTAATAAGATTGCAAAATCTCCCACTTCTTGAGGGATTTCATGAGCGGCAACGGCAAAACTAGTCACAATTCCTAATTGTACATCGGTTAAAAATGCGGCGGAAATTAAGATTCCATCAATAAAATTATGAATTGTATCACCAATGATAATCAGTGTTCCAGCCGCTTGATGGACTTTTAACTCTTGACTCTCATGACCCTCATTATGGGTATCACAATTCCCATGATGACAATGCCGCCAAATTAATAATTTTTCTAACACAAAAAAACTTAAAATACCCACTAGAATTGTTGCTGATAAACTTTGAAATTGTGAGGGTTGAAGCTCTTCAAAAGCATGAGGAATAAGTCCCCAAAAAGCAACAGCTAATAATGCACCAATAGAAAAACTAATTCCATGTGGCAAAATAGTTTGACGCTGTTTGTCTGGCAACCATAAAAATAATGCCGCTGTCATCACACTTAAAACTCCTCCTAATGCGGTAAAAATAATAATGAGTAATAAAATATTCATTTACTGTTTCCAAATTAAAGTTGCCATCCGTCCTGTTTGTTGATTTCGACGGTAGGAAAAAAATCGTTGTTCATCGCAAACGGTACACAAATCACCGCCATAAATTTTATTAACTCCGTTGAAATTTAATTCAATCCGAGCTAATTGATAAATATCAGCTAGATATTTTTTAGATGATATTTGGGTGAAAGCCATGCTAAATTGAGAATGTTTAGCAATAAATAATGCTCGGATGTCTTTACCTACCTCAAAGCAGCAAGAACCAATAGCCGCACCTAACCAAACAGATAATTGCTTAGTTTGCATTGCCTTTATGGTATTAGTAATAATCCCTGCTAATAAACCACGCCATCCTGCATGAATAGCTGCAATATTATCCCCATTTTTTGAACATATTAATAACGGCAAACAATCCGCAGTTAATACGCTACAAACAATTCCTGTTTTTGAAGTGAAACTTGCATCAGCAAAAGATAAAGAGCTTATCTTATCAGCTTGAATCACTTGAGAACTATGCGATTGATTTAACCAAATAGGCTCAGAAGGTAGATTAAGGTTGATTTTAATGCGCTGTCGATTAATTAATACCCGCTCAATATCATCATCAACATGGGTAGCAAGGTTCAATGAGGAATAATCGCCTACACTTACCCCATTTTTCCGTAAGCTCATCGCCGCATGAATAGTGATAGGAACATCCCAGTCAGGCGTTAAATAATTATCACTGTTCATTGGCTGCTAATGCCTTTAATAATCTAAGCATGTCATCAGGTAAAGCCTGCTCCCATTGTATAAATTTATCAGTGACAGGGTGAATTAACCCAAGTTTTGTCGCATGAAGGGCTTGACGTTTAAAGGCTCTTAACTCCTTTTCTAATAAGTCACTACAATCTGCTGGTAATTGAAAATTCCCCCCATATACTGGATCACCCACTAAAGGATAGTGTAAATGAGTCAAATGAACTCGAATTTGATGAGTCCGTCCTGTTTCAAGCTTAACTCGAATAAAACTATGACGCTTAAAGCGTTGTTCTAAACGATAATGGGTAATTGCTTCTTTACCTTCATCCCTTACTGTATAACGAATTCTATCCTGAGGATGTCTCCCTATTGGTTCATTAATCGTGCCACCTGCAGTCATCCAGCCACGGGCAATAGCTAAATATTCACGCTCAATAGTGCGGGCTTGTAATTGACTACTTAAATTATGATGTGCCTGTAAGGTTTTAGCAATCATTAGTAAACCACTGGTATCTTTATCAATCCGATGAATAAGACCTGCTCTAGGCAAAATATTAAGGCTTCCATCATGATAGAGTAACGCGTTCTGCAATGTCCCCGTCCAATTTCCAGCCCCAGGATGCACGACTAATCCAGCAGGTTTATTTACAATTAAAATTGCTTCATCTTCAAAAATAATATCTAAGGGGATATTTTCAGCTTCGCAATTAACCACCGCTTCAGGTTCAGCATCTAATCTGATTTGCTCGCCACCATCAATTTTTGTACGAACTTTTAAGGCTTGACCATTAACCGTGACACGCCCTGCTTTTATCCAGGTTTGTAATTTACCACGTGAATAGTCAGAAAAAATCTGAGAAAGGACTTGATCTAAACGCATCCCTGCCATTTCATTGGGAATGATTGCTGTTAATATCGCCATGATTATCTCTATAAATTAAGTTATACTCGTACTTGAATCTTCAATTTTGCCTTAAGAAGTATAGGCAAAAAAAACCTCTAATCTTACAACGTGTTGTTACTAATATGCGATTTATTTTTGTAAAAATCTTATTTATTTGTTGTTTCATGCTGAGTTTACCTGGCTGTGAAACCCTTAAAAGTCTGACCTCTGACCGCTCTGACCATTCTGATGAATATATTGATTGGGGAGCAACACGTTTTTATGAGTCCGCTAAAAAAGCTATGGAAGCAGGAAATTACTCTAGAGCAATTGAGCTTTATCAAGCCCTAGAAAGCCGTTATCCATTTGGAGAATACGCCGCACAAACCCAGCTTGATATTGCTTTTGCTTATTATAAAAATGAAGATACAGAGGCGGCATTAGCTGCAGTTGACCGTTTCATTAAAATTAATCCTAGAAACTCAAATGCTGATTATGCTTATTATTTAAAAGGTTTAATTAGTTTTAATCGTAATTTAGGGTTTTTATATCGTTATGTTCCCACCGATAGTACTCAACGTGATCCTAGTAAATATAAAGAATCCTATGCTAATTTTGAAGAGTTACTAACCCGTTTTCCAGATAGTCAATATGTTGCTGATGCCAAACAACGAATGATTGCATTGCGTGATTATTTATCACGTTATCAACTTCATGTTGCCCAATTTTATATGAAACGTAAAGCGTATATGGCAGCGATTAATCGTGCAGGAAGCATTGTTGAAGAATGCCAATCTAAACATCCAGCGCCATGTACATCTGCAACTCCTTACGCGCTAAAAATTATGGAGGATGGTTATCTAAAATTAGGTTTAAATGATTTAGCCAGTGATAGCCGGCGAGTTTATGAACAAAATTATCCTAATGGCGCACCTATTGATATAGAGGTTAATGAAACTTTTGTTGAAGATGTTTGGGATTTTATGGGCTTAGATCAAGATTAAGGGGGTTTTAGCTTTATTTTGATGCCCTATATATTGGTATATGGAAAAGTGAGCAAAAAATTTGCTCACCTTAAATTATAAATTATTTATTAAAGGTTAAACCTGGTGTTGCAGGTAATTCAGGCATTATTTGTTTAGGAAACTTACCTGTTAGTGCATGTAAAAATGCAACAATATCTGCTACTTCATTATCTGATAAATCTTTATTTAATTGCAATTTTGCCATTATTGCAACTGCTTTTTTTAAAGTTTTAACAGAACCATTATGAAAATAAGGGGCTGTCAAAGTAATATTACGCAAAGTTGGAACTTTCCAGAAATGTTCATCTTTTTTCTTTTTAGTTACTTCGGCTAAACCTTTATCTTTTTTGAAATCAAATTTAGCTTCAAAATAACCATTATCATTAACAGGAAACTTTTGAAATGTTCCTGCGCCATTAAAAGCTGCGCCACTGTGACATGAGGTACAACCTAATTCAGCAACTTTTTCCATTCCTCGTATTTGTTGAGCGGTTAATGCTGATTGATCACCATTTACATAGTAATCATAAGGACTATCAGGGGTAATTAAAGTTCTTTCATAAGCAGCGATAGCTTTCGTGGTATTATCTTTAGAAATTGAATCTTTTCCAAATGCCTTAGTAAATAAGTGTTGATAACCTTCAATGGCTTTTAAGCGGGTCACAACTTGATCCCAGTTTTTCATTCCCATTTCGATCGGGTTGGTCACAGGGCCAGCAGCTTGAGCTTCTAAACTTTCTGCACGACCATCCCAGAATTGAACCGTGTTAAAGGCGGCATTCCAAACCGTAGGCGCGCTTCGACCCCCTACTTGACCATTTACTCCCATTGATCCTGCACGATTATCTTCACCACCAGCCATAGTGTTATGACAAGAAGCACAAGAAACAGTGCCTGTTGAAGATAAGCGTGGATCATGATAAAGCATCCGTCCTAATTCAACTTTTTCAGTTGTTGTCGGGTTATTAGTCGGGGCTGGCGCTTTAGATGGTAAGCTATCCCATGCTTGAACCGCTGAAACAGAACTTGCAAGCATAATTGCCGCAACTAACATACGAATTTTTAACATATATCCTCCAAACAAAATATTATTATTTATGTAAAACCTTTTATAATAAGGCTTATAATTCTTTAAAAGTCTAAAATATACCAACAAAGCTTATTTTTCAATAGTGGCTTGTTAATTATAAATTTAACATGAATAATCTATAATGTAGATATATTTTTATTCTTGTAGCGTTAGTCTTAAATAAAATCTTGTTTATTTAATACAGTTTATTAAGTCACCAATCTAATAATTTATTTTATGAGGTAGAATAAAAACACTAGGTTAGCAACAATATGAGCATGTAAAAGCGGTATAATAAATTTAAAACTTTAAAAATAAATACTTAATTTATAAGGATAAATTATGGATTTGGAAACAGAAATCACCGATTTATCCCTAGTTAACCTGCTTGATAAAGCCACTGTGAATCAACAAGATTTACGGTATGGGTTTCAAATAGGCAATTTAAATTTAATTTATGATATACATTTGAGCTGTGAATTACTTAAAAATATTCCTGTTTATAGTATTCCTAACACTCCTAAATGGATGTTGGGTTTAATTAATTTACGCGGTAATCTTATCCCTGTTTTCGACCTTGAAGATTACTTTGGTTTTGAAGGATTAGATAATCAATATCAATTGTGGTTAGTTTTAGGTAAAGGTTCAAAAGCGGTTGCTTTTAGGGTTAAAGATTACCCAGAATTACTTAGCGATCTTACTAAAGAGACGATAATTCCTAAATTAATTCCTAAAATAGAAAATCATATTATTGCTGTCTACAAAGGAGAGAAGCTTTGGTTAGAATTGGATAAAGAAAGTTTTTTTTTAACTCTCGGTAAAATGGTTTGTATTTAAGTTAGAACTAAATTTACACGTATTGGTTTTAACTATATGATAGGAATAATAAATGAATATTTTTCAAAAGATCGAGCAAAGTTTTCTTAATATAAAAATTACTTATAAATTTTTAATGGTATTATTTGCTTTTATTATAGGTTTAACAATTATAGCATTTACTTTTCAATCATCACTCAATATTGCTAAAAAAATCCAAAGAGACTCCATTCAACAATCATCTATTGCCAATACCCTAGCACAGATTCAATTTGAAACTTCGACAGCGATGCTTTATGAAAAAAATTTTTGCATATCCACTCAAAATATAAACCAACAACAATTCAAAAAAAATCTTCAAAATTCACGGAGAGAACTGAATTATTTAACTTCATTATTAACAAATGATAATGATAAGAAGTTAATTATTACCGTTATTAACACATTAAATAGTTATGAAAAATTTTTCACTACTAAGCAAGTATATATTGAAAGTTATAATACTCAAGCTAATATAATGAATAATAAAATTAACTTAGAATTAGATGATTTACTCACTATAAAAACTAATTATGATAAGATTATCCAGAGCCAATTTACACAGTCATACTCACGCATTAAAATAATCTTTTGGATAACTATTATCACTGTACCATTCTTTATAATACTTACTTTATGGTGGGGAGTTCTTAATAGCATTATTAGACCTGTGTCTAAATTTCAGGCAGTTATCAATAACATTGCTGCAGGTAATTTAGATACCCGTGTTAATGCTTATAACAGTGATGAAATTGGTAGTTTAGCTAATACTTTTGATTCTTTACTAGATGAACGAGTTACCTCACTAGCTAAAACTGAATACGATCATCAGCAATTAAATTCATCTATTATTATTTTATTACGTGCGGTATCAGCATTAAGTCAAAAAGATTTAACCATTAAAGTACCTGTTGCAGAAGATATGACAGGTGCGGTATCAGATTCAATTAATTTATTATCACAAGAGATGGGCAGAACCTTGCAAGGTGTTGCAGATATTTCTTCAAAAGTTAACACTACCTCTGAGAAAGTTAAGCAACAAGCAGCTAACGTGATGATTTATGCTAATAATCAACGTCAAGAAATTGAAGCAACATTAAGTGAATTAAATATGGTAGTGAACACGATGATTAAAATTGCTAAGTTTTCGCAAATTACTAATAAAGAATCTAAAAAAACTATGGTAAGCACCGAATCTGCAGTAACTGCAGTCAGTGAAACTGTAAGCAGTATTAACGGAATTCGTGACATTATTCATGAAACTGAAAAAAGAATTAAACGCTTAGGTGAGCATTCGCAAGAAATCACTGGTGTGGTTAATATTATTAATAATATTGCTGAAAGAACTCACGTTTTATCATTAAATGCAGGAATGCAGGCTGCATCTGCTGGAGATGCTGGTAAAGGGTTTATGGTAGTTGCAAACGAAGTTCAACGATTAGCAGAAAGCTCTGGTGAGGCCACTGAAAAAATTGCAACACTGGTTAAAAATATCCAAATTGATACTTCAGATACTATGAAAACCATGAATACCGTTATTACTCAAGTCATTGAAAGTATAGAGCAGGCAGAGAATGCAGGCATTAAAATGAAAGAAAGTCGAGCAAGCACTGAGTCATTAGTTGCAGCCGTAAAAAAGATTTCAATAGCCACAGTTGCTCAATTAAAGATAGGTAAAAGTTTAAAAGAACACGCAAAAACTATTCAAATAAGTACCATCCAAACTAATGACCAACTTCAACAACAAAGCCAATTATCAGATGATTTAGTTAACAATGCACAAGAGTTAATTGTTAAAGTCAACGTTTTTAAATTACCAGAGTAATTTATCCGATGGCAACTAATCAATCTGTTTTTAACGTAATAAATCAAGAAATTGAATTCCTAACTATTTGGAAAGAAATAACCCTGTTATTTGAGCAAGCCACAGAGATATTAAAAACCATTGTTGATTATCAAATAAATAATGATATTGATGCTTTTAATACAACTGTAGAAACCTATAAACAACATTGGTTACAAATTGGTGATATTTTAAAAGAATCTCAGCAACAACCAGCTCTATTATATACTTTATTATCTTTTGTAGATATTAGTACACAAAGTTTGCAAGACCTAAAATCAATACAACTTACATTACTTAATCAATGGCATTATTTATTTAATGATTATTTAATAACAGAAGATTATTTAGAAATAAGTCCGTTAATTGAATGTCTTAGTGATTCACAATGGACTAGACCATTAACTAAAAAATCTAAGAATGACTTGTTTATTGTTTTAGATAACTCTAAGCAGCTTACTATTAATACGGAAACGCTTAATCACTATCATCATATTTGGGATAAAATTAGAACCTTTTTTAATGAGGCTCAAATAGTGACTGATAAGTTGACTAATAGATCTAATATTAATGAGTTACAAAATTATGCTCATTATTGGTCAATGATTGGTGAGACTATTGCTAATGAAGAACCTAAAGATTTATTAAGCCTTGGTGATATATGTTATTTATTAGTTGATAATTGTCAACAATTAATAAAAAAAAATTCATGCTTAAATTCTGAATTTAATCAACTCTTAAAAGAATGGCAACTATTATTTAAAATTTATTTACATGATGTTAGTAGTGAGCAGAACCTATTTTCATTAATTAAGGTTTTAGAAAATAATTTATGGCCTGTGCCATTAACGGCAAAAGATCGTATAATGTTTGTAGAACTAAATACAAGCAATGAAGAAAATGAAACTAATGAAACTAAGGAAACTATTGCAGTTAAACCAGTTGTAATCAGTCCTGAACTCATTATAACCCTCAGTAATGAATTTGTTTTATTAGTTAAAAATTTATCACCTGCAATAATGGATATTTCAGATAAAGAAAACTTCAAAATAGTCTTAAAAATTCATTACTTGAAATTTAAACATCTATCCAAAGCATCTGAAACTATAGGTTTACAAGGACTAGCAAAGGTATTTGAGTTCATATCAGCAAATATAATAGATGGCTGTGAAAATGAAATAGATTTTAGTAAAAATGAACGAATTTTATTTAAAGATAGCTTATTGCTAATTCAAGCTTATATCATGGATGTTACTAATAAAAATAGTGTCTTAGCATTAATTAATCATTTACAGGCAAGTGAGTGGAAATTTTCACTGGATCAATCACAAGCACAAACATTAGCCCCTCTACTTCTTGACTTGGAAATTAGCTCTGAAGATGCTCAACTTGATAATCGAAAAATTACCGCCGAAGAAAACGATATTTCTCTAAAATTACCTGATGAGGTTAATCAAGAATTATTAGATTCATTACTAAATGAACTTCCTATTTTAACGACTAATTTTTCTATAGTTATTCAAAAAATTATTTCTAGTGATCCTAATATTAAACAATTAATAGAAGCACAAAGAATTGCACATACCTTAAAAGGATCAGGAAATATTGTAGGAATTACAGGTATTACTGTATTAACTCACTATTTAGAAGAAATTTTAGAATATTTAACAGAGAAACAACGCTTTCCTACCAAAGAATTGGCGGTATCTTTATTAGAAGCAGCAGATTGTTTAGAATTAATGTGTGAAATTATTCTTATTGGTGAAAATCAATCACCTGATGATTCCTTGCAAATTTTACAATCTATTCTTGATTGGGCAAATATAATTCGCAAAGAAGGCCTACCAAAAAAAGATGAGGATTCTATTAACTTAACACCTAAGTTAAAGAAGAATGACATAAAAAAAACCCCTGAAGTAACTGAATCAGTAACAATGATTCGAGTATCTAGTACATTAATTGATAAATTATTGAGAATGGCTGGAGAAAGCAGTATATTAAGAGAGCAACTTAAAGAAGGTCTTAATCAATTTTCAGAAGAATTAAAAACTTTAAACAAATTAACTTGGTCTATACAAACACTAGTTTCTAAACTAGATAAATCAGTGAATATACATAATTATAATAGTTATAATAAAAACATTTACTCTCAATTTGATTCCCTAGAAATGGAACAATATAGCGAGCTGCATACAGTAACTAGTCATTTAGAAGAAGTGGCTACCGATATACGCAATATTAACATTAGTATGGATGAGCAGTTAGTTGATCTTAAGTACTTAATTCAAGATGATGATGTTATTCAAAAAGAAAATCAAGAAATAGTACAAAGTATTCGCATGGTTACTGTAAGTACCATTGCCTCACGCTGCCAACGTATTGTTAGGCAGGCATGTAGAATGACTAATAAAGAAGTTGAATTAAATATTAAAGGTAATGATGTCCTTATTGATAGCAAAATTCTTAATGGCATGATTGATCCATTGATGCACATCTTAAGAAATTCAGTCGATCATGGTATAGAAACTAAAGATATACGTCAACAGCACCATAAAAATCCATTAGGGAAAATTAGTTTAGAATTTAGCCATCAAGGTAATTATATAATCATTCGTTGTCAAGATGATGGTAAGGGATTATCAAACGATAATATTTTACAAACAGCGATTAATAAGGGATTAATTAGCGTCAATCAGAAATTAACCGATGCTGAAATTCAAAAACTTATTTTAATGCCTGGGTTTTCTACACGAACTAATGCAACACAAGTATCAGGACGTGGTATTGGGATGGATATCGTGCAAACAAAAATTTCAGAATTACAAGGTCAAATGAGTTTTTCTTCTATTAAAGATCAAGGTTTAAATATCGAAATTGCTATCCCGCAAATGTTGTCGTCAATGCTATCACTATTAGTTCGTTGTGGTAGCCGAACGATGGCAGTATCTAACCGAGGTTTAGAAAAAATTCATCATCCTGATGATTATCAATTAATTAAAAATGATACTAAAGAATTTAGTTGTCAAATAGGAAAAGAACGCTATTCCACTCGTTATTTTAGTGAATTATTAGGAATGCCTATCGCTCATAATAACACTAAAAAATTACCTGCTTTACGAATTACCGATGAAATAGGTAAAACTTATCTGGTTTTTGTTGATGAGTTATTAGGTTACAGAGATTTGTTAGTTAAAGATATGGGCGATTATATTTCACATATACAGGGCATTACAGGTGCGTCTATTTTAGGAAATGGAGAGGTTGCACCAGTGATTGATGTAGTTGAATTACTACATCATTCAATTAAATATGATTTTTTATTAGATGATGCAACAAAAAGCATGATAAATAATGTAGGTAAATTACCTATTGCTTTGGTTGTTGATGATTCATTAAGTGCGAGACGTTCCGTAGTTATGTTGTTAGAAGATTTTGGCTTAGAAGTAAAAACAGCAATTGATGGTTTAGATGCGATTAAAGAAATGGAGTCTATGCGACCAAATATTATGATTGTTGATTTAGAAATGCCTCGGATGAATGGGATAGATTTTACTGCACATATTAAAGGCAATGAGGATACTAAAAACATTCCTGTGATAATGATTACTTCCAGAACCACTGAAAAACATCGTAAACAGGCAAAAGCGGCAGGGGTTGCTGTATATATGACTAAACCATTTTTAGAAGAGGAATTGATAAATAATGTAAGTAAATTAATGTCGTCTTAATTTTTTTAAATCAAAGTTACCTTATAAAATTTCCTTTACGATAAAGTTCTGCAAGATCATTAGGGGATTGCCCTAACCAATAACGTAAACGTAAACTCCACATTAATACGATTGTTTTAATAACTCCAAATTGCAGCCAACGCCGTCCAGAACTACGTACCTTGGCTTTTAAACATAAGGGTGAACTCTCGGTTTTTAAAACACTACACAAAGCAATATCTTCCATTAAGGCAATATCCGCATAACCACCTATTTTTTCAAATAATGATTTATGTATAAAAATAACCTGATCTCCTGTAGCTATCCCTGTTAATCGTGAACGCCAATTCATCATTTGTGAAATTATTGCCAGCATATAAGACGAACCTTCCAAGTGAATATTAAATCGCCCCCATTGTTTGTTTTCAACCAATCCTTGTTCAATTAAGACTAGCGCGTGATTAGGTAAAAAAGTATCTGCATGTAAAAACAGTAATATTTCCCCAGTAGCTGATTTTGCCCCCATATTCATCTGCTTGGCACGACCTTTTCCAAGATGAATTATTTTGTCAACTAAAGTAGTTGCAATGACTAAGGTATTATCATTACTTCCCCCATCGGCAATAATTAATTCTGCGTGTTGCCTCAAAGGCTGTAGAGCCTGTAAACAATTCTCAATCCCTCGTTGTTCATTTAAGGTAGGAATAATAATTGAAAACTTTTTATTAATCATAATTCTAATTAACTATAGAAACGTACAATATCACGCCTCCACATCTATTCACTGATTACAAATCATAAGTGACTCTATTATCTTTATCCCTAGAATCAGGTTTTTTACGTTTATTTTGGTCTAATCGTTCTTGAACATAATGTGAAATCATTTGATCCCAATTATCAAATTGATCATATTTTTCGTAACCTTCATTTTTACGTTTTTGATATAATTCCTTACCAAGTTCAATTAACTCTTCTGGTTTTTTACCACCAACTTTATCCAAGAAATCATCTTTATTTCTGATTTCATCGCGTAAAGCCCAGAAAGAAAGCTCAAATTCTATCCGCTGGTCTGTTGGTAGGCGATTCTTAATATAATTGACAGAACGGTAAGCACCTTTCATACTGCGACCACTAACTTCATTACCTTTGCTACAGCCAAATAAGGCTATAGAGGCAAGAACTAGAACTAGTATGGAAATTTTTTTCATTTATTTATCCTCAAAAATCATCAAGTAACTTTGTTAAAATAGTTTTATATAATTATTAGTCACACTATCAATCAAAGTAAAAACTTGGTTATTATAAACCTAAGCTCACTGTTTATGCTGAATTTTATCTCTCTGTTAAGACAACGTTATCAATCACTTTTATCACAGCTTGATGATAAAAGTGCTTCGGCAATAACTTTTCAGCAACGCTTAGAGCAACTTATTTTTGCGGAGGCCTTTATCCGTAAAGGGGAACTTTTAGAGGCAGATTTTAAATTGCCATTACAAATTGCCATCATAGGGCCAACTCAAGTAGGTAAAAGTTCAGTCTGTAATCTATTATTAAATAATAAATTAGCAGGTGTTAGTGCATTAGCTGGTTATACCGTTCATCCACAAGGATTTTGTGCTGGGGTATCATTAGCGGCATCAACGCCATTGCAACATTATTTTGGTCGCTATCAACAATTAGATCCCAGTGAATTAAACCCTAATCGCTATGATTGTTTTGCTTTGTCTGAAAATTTAGATGATGCGCCTTTATTACCTCCATGTATTTTATGGGACACGCCAGATTTTGACTCTATTGATGCCCCCGATTATAAAGAAGGCGTTATTCGAGCAATTGCGTTAGCTGATATTATTATCCTAGTTCTTAGTAAAGAAAAATACGCCGATCAATCTGTGTGGGAAATGATGTCAATCATAGAGGAATTTAATCAACCGACTTTAATTTGTATTAATAAATTACCAGAAGACTCGGAAAGTTTAATTATTCGTTCGCTTAAACAAAAATGGCAACAAGCACGAACTGATGTTTTTCCTGACATAATTCCATTGTTTTATCATAAACAAACAGGATGTCCTCATTGGTCAGCAACTAATGAAAAGCTTATTTATCAATTAGCTAAAAAAGCCATTAAGCGTAATCATTTTCGTTATCAATCTAACCTTATTCATCGACATTGGTCAACTTGGTTAGCACCTATTATTGCCGAACATCAAGCTGCTGACGAGTGGCAACACTTAGTTTCAAAGCAGGTTAATTATGCTTTAATAGCTTATCAACGTGATTATTTAAATCATCCGCATTATTATGAAACCTTTCAACAAGCACTTATAGAATTACTTAATTTATTAGAAATCCCAGGCATTGCTAAGGTTTTGAGTAAAACTCGCCGGGTGTTAACGTGGCCTATTAGATCTTTATTAGGTTTAAGGAGGTCTCATCGGTTAGGAGTTTATCAATCGCAAGAATTAGTGTTATTAAATCAGCAGGCGAAACATCTATTGATTCAATTGACCGAGCATCTTTTAGATAAAATAGATATGGAAGGTCGTAAAAATAGTTGGTGGAAAGAAAATTATCGTTTATTAAGACAGCAGCGTAATGTTATTTTAGAGGCATTTAAGCAACAAGCAGATGATTATCATGCCTCTTTTCAACAAGATGTTGAAGCAACTGCACATCGTTTATATGAAAAATTACAACAACAACCATTAATTTTAAATAGCCTCCGAACGACAAGAGTCAGTGCTGATGCTGTTGCTATTGTCTTAGCTATTCAAACAGGTGGGATTGGTCTGCATGACCTTATTATTACCCCTGCAATGTTATCATTAACTTCAATGTTAACAGAGACGGCTATTGGCAGTTACATGAATAAAACCGAAGCACAGTTAAAAAAACACCAGCTTGAAACCGTAAAACAACAGCTTTTTATAGAGTGTTTACAGCATTATCTTTATCAATTACCTGAGCTAATGTCTGATAGCAATCATTTTAATATTTCCCCCGAGCAGTTAGCGGCTGCTGAAAAACAGCACGTAGAAAAAAAACATGGATTACGATTACTCTAAATTAGTACAAGACAGTAAAGAATGGGCGCAACAAGTGATTGAATCTCACTGGTTAGAACCCGAACAATTAACCACTATTTTAAGCATGGATAGTAGTACCCCGCAATCATTGCTGGCATCAACCGATAATCGTCCCTTAATTGTCGCTTTTATGGGGGGGGCAGGAGTCGGAAAAAGTAGTTTATTAAACCGTTTAGCAGGACAAGAGATTGCGAAAACAGGGATAGAAAGACCGACATCTCAAGAAGTTACTTTATATCATCATCAATCTTTTTCACTCAAAGAATTACCCGCTAATCTACCACTGAATAAAATTCAAATTTCTCAACATAGTGATATTAGTCATAAGAATATTATTTGGATTGATATGCCAGATTTTGATAGTACGACATTAGCGAATAAAAATCTGGTGTTGCAATGGTTAGCACATATAGACGTATTAATTTATGTCGTCAGTCCTGAACGTTATCGTGATCGTAAAGCTTGGCAATTATTGATTTCAGAGGGACAAAATCATGGTTGGATATTTGTTATTAATCAATGGGATTTAGGGCAATTAGAACAATATGATGATTTTAAACAACAATTAATCCAAGTAGGTTTTAAAGACCCACTTATTTTTTGTAGTAGTTGTACCGAGCAATTTGATGATGGGTTTATTCCATTATTAAACAGCATTCAATCATTAGCAACAGAACATACGATAAAACAACTAGAAGACCGTGGATTACAGGTTAGAAAACAACAATTAAAGCAACAATTACAACAATATTTACCATTATTGGGAACTAATAAAGATTTTAATAGCTTGAATCTTTATTGGCAACAACAATGGCAACAAATAATAACTTCATTACATCAGGGATTTGTCTGGGCAATGAGTCAATATGCCAACCAATACGCTGAGAAAGATACTCAACTATTGGCTAAAAAGAATCCAATTTATTTATGGGATAAATGGGCGCAAAATCGTTTTGATGAGGTTTTGGATG
The DNA here is from genome assembly GCA_030627205.1 of Methylococcaceae bacterium. Taxonomy (GTDB): domain Bacteria; phylum Pseudomonadota; class Gammaproteobacteria; order Methylococcales; family Methylomonadaceae; genus WTBX01. Next base: position 20,502 of record DAOUSN010000014.1, on the reverse strand, counting down.
AATTGATATTGAATGCTGACCAATTAAAGCTTGCAACCATTCCTTTGCGAAAAAAATTAAAACCCATCCGTAAAAATATTGCTAATATCATTGACCAACAAGTTGAATTAAGTTGTAGACAAGCTTTAGTCGATCCGGGTCATATTTTTCACCGAGTATTATTAAAATTCAGTCGTTTTTGTGAAATTGTCTTACCCTTAAGTTCAATGGGAATAGTAGCTTATCAATTATTACAGGGTTTTTACCAAAGTTCGCAAGATAAACAAGATTATTTAGGACTAGATTTTGCTATTCATAGCGTATTGCTTATTTCTGTGAGTTGGTTATTACCTTATTTTATTCGTAAAAAAATGCAACCTTCTATTGAAAAGGCAGCACTTAAAGGACTTAAACAAGGATTAAATATAGCTTGCGAAAATATTAATGAAGAAATTAGTACGACTTTAATAGAAATGCAGCAACAGCAACAACAATTTATTATTACTTTAACAATAATTATTCAGCAATGTGACCAATCAGTAACTTTAGCTATCAAAAAATCAAGTGCTTTGGCTAGAATTCTACTTGATTAAAAATAAATTCTAATTGGTTTGACTGTTGTTTTTTTGTATTTATTGTTGTTAATAAGCCTTATAATTATACAACTCAAATAATCTATTAATATTTTAGGATGAATCATGTCCCTGTATAAGTGTACCCCCTTGAAGTCAGTAATAGCTTTAGCACTTTTATTTTCGCATACTGTTATCGCTGATCCTATTACTGAATCCATTGAAAATGCTTTAAAATTTGGGCAAAAAGATGCAAAATTTGGGCAAATTAAATTCGATTTACGTTATCGTTATGAAAATGATAATAGTAACAATCCAGTGAAAAAAGTAGGTAACTCTTCAACAGTACGCTTACGCCTAGGTTATTTATCACCTGAGTTTTATGGTTTACAAGCGTATGCTGAATATGAAACTAATCAAGATTTCGGTGCGAATACCAATAATAGCCTTCGTAATGGTCATACTGAATTTGAAATTATTGCCGACCCGCAAGAACATGAATTAAACCAGTTATGGTTAAGCTACCAAGGAATTGCTGATACAGAAATTAAAATTGGTAGACAGCGTATTGCTTTAGGTAATAAACGCTTTATTGGTAACGTTGGTTTTAGACAGCTAGAACAAACCTATGATTCAATTTTAATTACCAATAAATCATTAGAAAATACAACCATTAAAGTAGGTTATATTGCTAAAGCGCAAACAATTATATCAACAGTTAATTCCATGCAAGTTCCTTTTATTAATATCGAATATAACTTTAAAGATATTGGTACATTCACAGGTTATAGTTATTGGATAGATATTAATTCAGCAACTGGAGGTCCTTATAACCAAGGTTCATCAAATCAAACTTATGGAGTTAGTTTTCAAGGAAAACGTAAGCTTACTGATGATATTAGCGGCTTATATCGGCTTGAATATGCTTATCAAAAAGATTACGCTGATAATCCAACTCAATATGAAGCTGATTATTATCATCTAATGGGAGGTATTTCTGCGTTTAATTTTACAGCTAAAGCTGGCTTTGAACAATTAGACGGCGTGGGAAGTGGTAAGACTTTTGATACACCTTTTGCAACTGCTCATGCTTTTAATGGTTGGTCTGACCAATTTTTAACCACACCTACAGATGGTTTACGTGATGTTTATACCTCACTGGAAACAAAGATTGAAGGGGTTAAGCTTTTAGGTGCTTATCATAAGTTTACTGATGATACCAGTAGTATTAATTATGGTGATGAATGGAATTTTTTTATACATAAGAAATTTGCCAAACATTATTGGATTTCTGCTAAATATGCTTATTTTAATGGAGATAATGGACGCTTTGACACTCAAAATTTTTGGTTAAGTACAGGTATGAGCTTTTAAGATATAAGTGACAAGAGCCGCTTAGGAAGCGGCTTTTTGATTACTTATTTCAATGAAAGTATTTCTATACGCCCATCAACTTTAATGATAATTTTTTCTTCTCTAGCTAACCAGCCTATTGCCCGTTGAAGTTCATTTTTAGAGACATTTATTTCTTTAGCAATCCGTGAAGGACTGGCTGATTCATTCTCTTTTAAATAGTCCCATAATTTTCCTGCTACTTCTCCTATTGTTTCTACCATTATCTATTTACCTTTATTTTTTAAGTTGAAATAATTTTTTTAGACTGTTCTTCATCAGGAAAAACAACGTTAATTTCTAAAGTCTCTCTTTCGTTATCTTGCTCTAAATTGACCGAAATACTTTCTTCATGAACTTCAAAATATTTTTGAATCACCTCAAGCAATTCCTGTTTTAACTTGGGCAAATAAGCAGGTTGATTACGTGATGAACGCTCATGAGCCACTAGAATTTGTAACCTTTCTTTAGCAATAGCAGCCGATGATGGTTTAGTTGTTTTGAAATAATCTAATAAACTCATTATTTTTTCCTAAAAAACTTATCAAATAATCCTTTTTTTTCTTTTTCAATAAAACGCTGGGGTTTCTCATCACCTAAATAACGTGACACTATATCCATATAGGCTTGACCTGCATCACTTTTTTCATTCAGTATCACGGGTATTCCAGAATTAGAAGCATTTAAAACTGATTTTGATTCAGGAATAACCCCTAATAAATTTAATGATAATATTTCTTGAACATCATCAACACTGAGCATTTCCTCTAGTTCTACTCTTTCTGGCGAATAACGTGCGAGCAATAAATATTCTTTAATCGGGTCGCGGTTCTCTTCTGCTCGAAGTGATTTACTGGCTAAAATACCGAGCATTCTATCAGCATCTCTTACCGATGAGACTTCTGGATTAGTCACTACAAAAGCATCATCAGCAAAATACATTGCATAATACGCTCCTCGCTCAATGCCTGCAGGAGAGTCACAAACAATATATTTAAACTCTTTTGATAATTCTGTTAATATTTTTCCAACGCCTTCTTTAGTCAAGGCATCTTTATCACGAGTTTGAGAAGCTGGTAAAATAGATAATAAGTTACAACGTTTATCACGAATTAATGCTTGATTTAGAGAGGCTTCTCCATTAATTACATTAATAAAATCATAAACAACACGGCGTTCACACCCCATAATTAAATCAAGATTTCGTAAACCTACATCAAAATCAATAACTACTGTTTTAAGTCCTTTCTTCGCAAGTCCCATTGCAATAGCAGCGCTGGTTGTTGTTTTTCCTACACCACCTTTTCCTGATGTAACAACGATAATTCTAGCCAATGTTTTATCCTCTAAAAAAGGGTTATAATTCTTTAATAATTAATGCTTTTTCTTGTAAAAAAACTTGTACTGGGTTGTTGTTAGTCCTAGTTTCAAGATCATCCCTAATACGGTAATTTCCAGCAATAGAAATTAATTCTGGTTGTAAATCTGTACAAAAGATACGACTTTTAGTATTCCCATGCACACCTGCTAAAGCACGACCTCTTAATGGTGCATAAATATGAATATTCCCTACCGCAAGAACTTCTGCACCTGCACTAACTTGCGCTAAAATAATTAAATCTCCCTTAGAGGAAATTTGCTGTCCTGAGCGAACAGGCTGAGTAATAAGCTTATTTTTATTGATAGAATTATCAGCCAAGGTTTCGTTTACATTCAAATCCTTTTTAATGGGTTTAATTGCAAATTTTAAATTATTAAGCAATCGAACTGATAATGTCGGAATTCCAATGACTAATGCAGCCTTATGTTGCTGAGATGTCCCTCCTTGAATACCTATCGGTAAAAATTGTAACTGTCGTAACATTTGAACTAATGAATTAATATCAAGATGTTGAGTAATTGCTAAATTTAAATCAATAATAAGTGGGGAATCTTTAAAAAAATCAGGCGCTTGTGATGTTTTTTGTTGGAGTTCTTTTTTTATTTCAACAAGATTGTCACTACTTAAAACCAGTACGGGGATATTAAAAGAACTACTCTTAAATTCTAATGTTGTGTTTGAAACAATATGAAGCGAGGAAGTTGCTAACATTTTATGGGCAATTGTTTTAGTGAAATTTTAAAACGATTTTATCACTGCTAACAAAAAAAATCACCGCTATAAATAAATAATTTGACTTTATACTCAACTAAACTAGTAATATTTAAAGTAGAGACCTAAGCTATCAGACCTCTACTCTTGGTTTAAACTTAACTTTTAGGTTAAATAATTATTTTTTTTCGTTACGCTCTTTAACTTCTTTAATGACTTCTTCTGAAATGTTTTTAGGGCAAGGTAAGTAATGTGAAAATTCCATAGAAAATTGTCCACGACCAGAGGTCATTGTCCGTAAATCACCAATATAACCAAACATTTCACTGAGAGGGACGGCCGATTTAATCCGAACCCCTGTTACATTCGCTTCTTGTGATTTTATCATGCCACGACGACGGTTTAAATCCCCAATTACATCACCAACATGATCTTCAGGGGTAAATACGTCAACGTTCATAATGGGTTCAATTAATTGAGGTCCCGCTTTTGGAAGCGATTGTCTGTAAGCTGCTCTGGCTGCAATTTCAAAAGCAACCGCTGAGGAATCAACCGCATGAAAAGCACCATCTAGTAAGGTTACTTTAAAATCTAAACAAGGAAATCCTGCCAATACCCCTTGGTCAATACTATTTTTAAAGCCTTTTTCAACGGCAGGCCAAAATTCTCTAGGAACGTTACCGCCAGTGACTTTTGATTCAAAGATAAACCCTGACCCTGGCTCACCTGGTTCAATTCTATAATCAATTCTACCAAATTGACCTGAGCCTCCTGATTGCTTTTTATGGGTATAACTATCTTCAATAGATTTAGTAATGGTTTCACGATAAGCTACTTGAGGTTTACCAACTTCAACATCAATGCCATGAGTTCGTTTTAAAATATCAACTTTAATATCTAAATGTAATTCGCCCATGCCTTTAAGAATAGTTTCACCACTATCTTCGTCGGTTTCAACTCTAAATGAAGGATCTTCTGCAATCATTTTACCAATCGCAATTCCCATTTTTTCAGAACCTGCTTTATCTTTAGGGGCGACTGCAATTGAGATGACAGGATCTGGGAATATCATAGGTTCTAAAGTCGCTGGGAATTTAGGATCACATAATGTATGCCCTGTTTTTACGTTTTTCATACCTACAATGGCAACAATATCACCTGCTTGTGCATGATCTAATTCAATTCGTTCATCAGCGTGCATTTCTACCATTCTACCTATCCGCTCAGTTTTACCCGTATAGCTATTTAGGAGGGTATCACCTTTGTTTAATTTACCTGAATAAATACGGATAAAGGTCAATGCACCATAACGATCATCCATAATTTTGAAGGCTAAAGCGCGAAACGGCTTTTCAATATCAACAATCGCAAATTCTCCAGTTTCTTTGCCTTCATCATCTACTTCAGGTTGAGGTTTAACTTCAGTCGGTGAAGGAAGGTAATCAATAACCGCATTTAAGACTAATTGAATCCCTTTATTTTTAAAGGCTGAACCACAATAAGTTGGGAAAAAATCAAGATTAATCGTCCCTTTACGAATACATGCTTTAATAGTTTCCATAGCTGGTTCTTCACCGTCTAGGTACATTTCCAAGGCATCATCATCTTGTTCAACAGCCATTTCGATTAATTTTTCACGCCATTTTTCAACCATATCCACCATATCAGCAGGAACATCTTGAATTTCATAATTGACAGGATCACCTGAATTATCCCACACCCATGATTTACGGGTTAATAAATCAACAACTCCAATAAAATCATCTTCTGTACCAATCGGTAATACCATTACTAATGGCTTTGCCCCCAATACATCTTCAACTTGCTTAGTAACTCGATAAAAATCTGCTCCTAAACGATCAAGTTTATTAACAAAAATAACCCTTGCAACTTCGGAATCATTGGCATAACGCCAGTTAGTTTCAGATTGAGGTTCAACTCCACCAGAACCACAAAATACACCAATACCACCATCAAGTACTTTTAATGAACGATAAACTTCAATCGTAAAGTCAACGTGTCCTGGGGTATCAATAATATTAAAACGATGCTCTTTCCAAAAACATGAGGTTGCCGCTGACTGAATGGTAATTCCTCGTTCTTGCTCTTGCTCCATGAAGTCAGTGGTTGCCGCCCCATCATGCACCTCACCCAGCTTATGGATTTTTCCTGTAAGCTTTAAAATGCGTTCAGTGGTGGTAGTTTTACCCGCATCAACGTGTGCGAAAATACCAATATTTCTGTAAAGCGATAAATCTGTCATGGTTATACTCTAAAAAATGGTGTATAAAATAATGTTTTAAATGACTCTTAAACTTCAATAACTAAGAGGACTAGCATAAGATTTAGATTACTATTCTGTAATTTAACCGTCTAATATATCATAAAATCAAAATGATGTAGGATTCGCATTGGTGATTTCGTAATTTTTAATGATAGTATTGTTTATACGCAAACCTAAAGTTTTAATCCCATTCTAATATTTTCCATTGATTAATATTAAGATGAGGGTCTAAATCATCTCTACGAACATCCATATTGCCATCACCGTTAGTATCAATGAAATAATAGGCAGGACCAATATCAGGAATTATTTTAACTTTATATAATTGTCCATTTTTACGAAATTCTTGAATAGTTTTATCCTTTCGACGGATAATAGTAATATCAGCTTCCATTTCTTCACTATCTTCAACAGGCATCGGCATTTCTGGTGGATCAGGGATAGGAATTAGTTCTTCGACTTCCTTATTTGCAAGGCAAAAAGTAGGAATTAATAATAGTAAAATAAGTGTACGACACATAATTAAATTCCCCATTTATATAATTTAAGTACATAGTAGCCTTTTTTTAAACACGAGTTAATTAAATTACGCATTTTTTAAATAAAAAAAGGATGATAACATTTTGTCATCATCCGCCTTAATTAGAGCGATATTTTTTCTAAAAACAGCTCTTAAATTTTATATTTTTAGATTATCTGTAGATAGGAGATGCTATTTTGCAGCTTTTACGGCAGAAGGTATAGCTTCTTTTATATTAGTAACAACAGCTTCTTTTACATCAGCCACAACAGCTTCTTTTTTACCTTCAACAGCATCAACTACGGATTCTGTTTTGTCAGTAACAGCTTTTGTTGCTGATACAACATCAGCTAAACCAGCATAAGCCCATGAAGATGTCATTGCTAATAATGCGATATAAATTATTTTTTCATATTGTTATAGTTCTAATAGATTGATTTTAAAGATTAAGTGGAAAAAATCTCCACCGAAATGATACTTTAGCATTAAGTAAAAAAAAAGTCATTAAAATATTGTTGTAATCATTTAAAATAATTGAACTTTTAATGTTTTGGTTAGAAAAAATTATATTTTTATATAAAGTTATATTATTTATAACTTATAAACGTGATAGCAATAAAAATCATCGCTATAATTAACAATTTTAAACTAAGGAAAAAGTATGTTTGAAATTGCCGAATTAGGGCATACCGTGAGTAAACTTGATTATAACGCTCAAATACCTGCGCTTAGAACCAAACTATTAATGACTCAACAGCAACTCAAAGGCTGTGAATTCCCTGTGATAATTCTTATTTCTGGTGTAGATGGTGGCGGTAAAGGTGAGGTTATTAATTTACTCAATGAATGGTTAGACCCACGCTATATGCGTACTATTGCTTTTGCTCGACCTAGTGACGAAGAAAAAGAACGTCCTAAATTTTGGCGTTTTTGGCGTACTCTTCCACCTAAAGGATCTATCGGTATTTATGTTGGTTCATGGTATAGCGAGCCTTTGTCACAACGAGTATATGGTAAAACTGATGATAATATTATTCAGATAGAATTGATGGAAATACGCCAATTAGAACAAGAATTAATAGATGGTGGTTACTTAATTATTAAATGCTGGTTACATCTTAAAAAAGATGAGCAAAAAAAACGGTTAAAAACCTTGGAGAAAAATCCAGAAACCCGTTGGCAAGTCAGTGAGCGTGACAAAAAACATTTAAAACTTTATGATGAATTTTTAGGTGTTGCTGAAAAAGTATTAACAGAAACTAGTACCGCTAATGCACCTTGGTTAGTTATTGAAGGAGCTGATAGTCGTTATAGCAGTTTAACGGTAGGAAAACATATACTCCGCCGTATTCAGCAACATATCTCTACACAAGAAATAATTAATTTAGAACAACAAAATTTATTAGACTCGCTTGATTTATCATTAAAATTAGATAAAAAAACTTATAATAAACAACTTAGTTTATATCAAGGTAAATTAAATAAATTATCACGAATAGCTCATGAGCAAAAATGCTCCAGTGTTTTAGTTTTTGAAGGTTGGGATGCTGGCGGTAAAGGCGGAGCTATTCGCAGATTAACCCGTGCTGTTGACGCTAGAGGTTATCAAATTATTCCTATTGCCGCACCTAGTGAAGAAGAACGCCAGCATCATTATTTATGGCGTTTTTGGCGACATATTCCTCGCGCAGGTATGCTAACTATTTATGACCGCAGTTGGTATGGACGTGTATTGGTTGAGCGTGTAGAAGGATTTGCTTCTGAAAAAGAATGGATGCAGGCGTACAGTGAAATTGTTAATTTTGAAGAAGCAATGATGGCTCACGGTATTATGGTATTAAAATTTTGGCTACATATTGATAAAGATGAACAACTTGCACGTTTTAAAGCCCGTGAACAAATTAGTTATAAACACTATAAAATTACCGAAGAAGATTATCGCAATCGTGAAAAATGGGATGATTATCAATGTGCCGTTAATGAAATGGTAACTCGTACTAGCACGCAAAATGCACCGTGGATATTAGTTGAAGGCAATGATAAAAAATATGCACGGATTAAAGTTTTAAAGCTATTTTGTGAGCATTTAGAAAAAATATTGGATGAAAAATAATGAATAGTAATCTACATTATTATTTAAAAATCCTAGTTTTATTTATTAGTTTAATGCTAACGGCTTGCGGTTCTTTGTTATCCTCAGTGACCGAAGATTTTGGAAAAAATCTAACTGCGGTTATTTTAAATCATAATGACCCTGAAACAGTTGCTAATGCAATTCCTGCTTATTTACTAATGCAGGAAGCATTAATTAAACAACAACCTGACAACCAGAAATTATTACTTTCTATTTCAACACTTTATCGCTCTTATGCGACAATTATTAATAAGAATGAGCAACGTTTACAGGCTTTAAGTGATAAAGCCTTAGAGTTCGGATTACGAGCGGCCTGTTTACAAAAAAATAATTTTTGTCAATTGCAACAATTATATTTTTCAAATTTTGAAACAATTATTAAACAAAGTACTAAGGATGATTTGGATAGTCTTTATACCTTGGGTACTGCATGGGCATTATGGATACAAGCGCATAAAACCGATATGAATGCGCTTGCTCAATTAGCACAAGTTAAAACCATTATGAGCCAATTAATTAAATTGGATGAAAGTTATCAAAATGGTGCAGGGCATTTATATTTAGCAGTACTTGAAAGTCTATTACCACCTGCATTAGGAGGGAAAATTGATCTTGCACAACAACATTTTCAAGCTGCCATTAAGTTGTCTCAAGGAAAAAATTTAATGGTACAGGTATTGTATGCTAAACATTATGCACGATTATTATTTGATAGGGAGTTGCATGATCGGTTATTAAATCAAGTGATAGCCGCTCAGACCAAGGCAAATAATTTAACCCTTATAAATATTATTGCCAAACAACAAGCAAAACAATTATTAGAATCAGCAGATGATTATTTTTAACCAGAGGAGTTTAATTGTGAGATATTTTTTTTATCTTTATTTATTACTATTTATTTCAAGTTATGCCCAGGCAGTAACTTTCAAAATAGCTAGCCTTTCCCCAGATGGATCATATTGGATGGAAAGCGTTCGTATAGCAACTAAAGAAATAGAAACTCGTACTGATGGACGAGTTAAGTTTAAACTTTACCCAGGCGGAGTTATGGGTGATGATAAAAGTGTTTTAAAAAAAATGCGCTTTAAACAATTAAATGGTGCGGCGTTAACCAATTCAGGATTAAGTTCAATCTATCCTGATATACAACTTTATAATTTAATTTTAAAATTTCATTCACTAGCTGAAATTGATTATATTCGTAGCAAAATGGATGTAAAATTAACCCAAGGACTTGCAGAAAAAGGCATTATTAGTTTTGGTTTTGTAGAAATAGGAATGACCTATTTAATGTCTACTAAACCTATTCGTAACTTAAGTGATATGAAAAACCAGAAAGCTTGGGCACCTGATAATAATAAAATTGCGATTGCGGCACAAAGAGCCTTTTCTGTTGCCCCAATTCCTTTACCTATTCGTGATGTTTTAATGGCTTTACAAACAGGAATGGTTAATGTAGTTGCCTCATCACCTATGGGTGCATTAGCATTACAATGGCATACAAAAATTAAGTATTTAACTAAATTACCCTTGTCTTATGTGTTTGGTATATTGGCTTTAAATAAACAGGATTTTAATAAACTGTCTACTGATGACCAGCTTATTGTCAAAGAAGTTCTTACAAAAATATTAGCAGAAATTAATCAACACAGCCGTGAAGATAATCAAAAAGCAAGTGTTGCGTTAAAAAAACAAGGAATAAAATTCATCGAACCCACACCAGAGGCGGCTACTGAGTTAAGAGCATTAATGAAAAATACAGAAACTGAATTAATTAATTCAGGTGAATTATCAGCAGACTTACTTAAAGAACTTAATCAACACTTAGCTGATTTTCGTGGGCTGTAAAAATATTTACTCTATCAATAATTCACTGAAATCTTTTATTGCAGGGTAATAAGTATCCATTTTTACAGGCTTTTTACTATCTGGTTTACTAATGGTTATTAGATAAGTAATTCCAAATCGTTTAGCGGTATCTAATACTGCTAAACTATCATCTATCATTAACGTGCGTTGTTTATCAAAAGAGTATTGCTGCTGTAACTGAGTCCAAAAAGCAAGGTTTTCTTTGGCTGCACCAAAATTGTGAGAACAAATAATGGCATCAAAAAATGGCTGTAAACAGGTTTTTTCCATTTTTAAATTTAAACTATCTTGATGTGCATTAGTGACTAAAAACACCTGTTTTTTAGCATCTTTTAGTCGTTCTAAAAATTCAACAACATGAGGCAAGACAGTAATTAATTCGGCTATTTCAGTTTTAAGTCCTGCAATATCTAACTCTAAAACCTGAGTCCAATAATCCAAACAATACCATTCTAGTTTTCCTTCCATTTGTTTAAATTTTGGTTGTAAAATTTGTTTAGCTTTCATTAATGAAAGTTTATTTCTTTCAGCATACTTTAATGGCACAAACTCACACCAAAAATGATTATCAAAATTTAAATCTAGTAACGTACCGTCCATATCTAACAATACAGTATCACATAAATTCCAATTTATCATTAAGTCGACCTATTAAGTTAAATCATCCATCTTAACATCATTAAAAAAGGGGCATTAAGCCCCTTTTTCTGTGTAAAGCAACTTTAAATATATTTATCTTAATGTTGGCTTTTATTTGCTTTTGCAATCTCAGCAATTACTGCAAATGCCTCCATATCACGTACAGCAATATCTGCTAATACTTTACGATCAATAGCCACATTAGCTTTCGTTAAACCATTAATTAAACGACTGTAGGAAATACCGCACAGACGAGATGCGGCATTAATTCTCACAATCCATAATGCACGAAATTGACGTTTTCTTTGTTTACGGTCACGGTAAGCATATTGCCCCGCTTTAATGACCGCTTGTTTAGCAACACGATAGACACGACTACGCGCACCATAATAACCTTTCGCTTGCTTTAAAATCTTTTTATGTCTTGCTCTGGCGGTTACACCACGTTTTACTCTGGCCATACTGTTCTCCTATTAATTAGCTATAAGGCAACATCCGCGCAACCATTGGCGCGTCGTTAGGGTGAACAGTAGCTGATGCGCGTAACTGTCTTTTACGTTTAGTACTTTTTTTAGTCAAAATGTGACGACGATGCGACTGTCCACATTTAAAATTGCCTTTACCGTTTTTCTTAAAACGCTTGGCAGCACCACTATGGCTTTTCATCTTTGGCATTTGTTTTCTCCTGTTAATTTTAAATAAACATCCATGATATAAAACTCATCAAGGCAAAATGCGTGGCTCCTGATGAACTTACTCATTGCCTTTTCCTAAGGCGAATAAAAATAAAACCTAACTATTAATTATCAGTCAGGTTTTTATACTAACTTAATTTATTTTTTCTTTTTTGGTGCCATTACCATTACCATTTGCCGACCTTCCATTTTAGGAAATTGTTCAACAATGGCAAGTTCTATTAAATCATTTTCAATACGTTTTAATAAGGCCATACCAATTTCTCTATGCGCCATTTCTCGACCTCGGAAACGCACGGTAATTTTGGTTTTATTACCTTCCATTAAGAATTTAATTAAATTTCGTAATTTAACTTGATAATCACCCTCATCAGTTCCAGGTCTAAATTTAATTTCTTTAACCTGAATCTGTTTTTGTTTCTTTTTAGCAGCTTGTAATTTTTTATTCTGTTCAAATAAAAACTTACCATGATCCATTATTTTGCAAACAGGTGGATCAGCATTAGGTGATATTTCAACCAAATCCATACTAGCCTCATACGCCCTTTGTTTAGCATCTGCTAATGAGACAATACCTGCCTGTTCACCTTCTACACCAATTAGCCTTATCCGTCTTGCGGTAATAGCATTATTCATCCGTGTAGTTTCTTTTTTAGAAGCGATATCTTAATCCTCCGAAATAATTATCATTGTCGGCTCTCAATCTGTTGTTTTAATTTTAAAACAAATTCGTTGATTGATAAGCTGCCTAAATTGTCACCCTTTTGTGAACGTAATGTCATGGTTTTATTTTCTACTTCTTTATCACCAATGATTACCAAATAGGGAATCCTTTGCATTGAATGCTCACGAATTTTAAAGCCTATTTTCTCATTTCTCAAGTCTATTTTTACTCTAATACCTTGTTCTCCGAGTTCAGAGTTGATTTGTTCAGCATATTCTTGATGTCGAGAAGCAATATTCATAATAACAACTTGCACTGGTGACAGCCATAATGGAAAGTTTCCTGCATGTTGTTCAATCAAAATACCTATAAACCGTTCTAATGAGCCAAGTATTGCTCGATGTAGCATGACTGGGGTTTTACGGTGACTTTCTTCATCAATATAAGTCGCATTTAAGCGTTCTGGCATTGAAAAATCTACTTGAATTGTGCCGCACTGCCAAATGCGACCAAGACAATCTTTCAAAGAAAATTCAATTTTAGGACCGTAAAAAGCACCTTCTCCAGGTTGTAGCCCCCAATCTAAATCTTTGTTGGTTAACGCTAATTCTAAGGCAGTTTCTGCCTTATCCCAAACACTGTCATCACCCACCCTATTTTCTGGACGGGTTGAAAGTTTGATAATAATTTTATCAAAGCCAAAATCATCATAAACTTCAAATAACAAATCAATAAAGGTCGAAACTTCTTGTTGTATTTGTTCTTCGGTACAAAATATATGTGCATCATCTTGAACAAAATTACGAACCCGCATTAATCCATGTAGCGTTCCTGATGGTTCATTACGATGACAAGAGCCAAATTCAGCTAATCGAATCGGTAAATCACGATAACTTTTTAAACCTTGGTTATAAACTTGAACATGACAAGGACAGTTCATCGGTTTAATCGCATAATCACGATGCTCAGAATGAGTAGTGAAAATCATTTCTCCAAATTTTTCCCAATGCCCTGATTTTTCCCATAAGGTACGATCAACCACTTGTGGAGTTTTTATTTCACTATATCCATTAACCCGTAATTTTTGCCGAATATATTGTTCAATTTGTTGATAAATAATCCAACCTTTTTCATGCCAAAAAATCATTCCTGGAGCTTCTTCTTGGGTATGAAATAAATTTAAAGCCTTACCTAATTTTCGGTGATCGCGTTTTTCAGCTTCTTCTAACCGATGTAAATAATCTTTTAAATCTTTTTTACTTGCCCATGCTGTCCCATAAATTCGTTGCAACATTTCATTATCAGAGTTACCGCGCCAATAAGCACCTGCAATTTTCATTAATTTAAAAACTTTTAATTTACCTGTACTAGGAACATGAGGTCCACGGCATAAATCGGTAAAATCACTTTGCTGGTATAAAGATAAGTCCTCATTAGCAGGAATAGAGGCAATAATTTCGGCTTTATACTCTTCACCTAAATTTTTAAAAAACGTAATGGCATCATCACGTGATAATAAAGAACGTGAAATTACGATGTCTTCAGCCACTAATTGCTGCATCTTTTTTTGAATAACGATTAAGTCATCGGGGGTAAAAGCCCGTTTATAAGAAAAATCATAAAAGAAACCATTTTCAATCACAGGCCCAATAGTAGCTTGAGCTTCAGGAAATAATTGTTTAACCGCTTGTGCAAGTAAATGCGCGCTAGAATGACGAATAATCTCAAGTCCCTCGTCATCCTTGGCGGTGATAATCTGTAACTTTGCATCGGTGTCAATTAAGGTGTTAGCATCAACTAGTGTGTCGTTGACTTGTCCTGCTAAAGTGGCTTTAGCAAGACCTTGACCAATAGATTGAGCAACTTCCATCACGGAAATTGCTTGCTCATATTCTCGTTGAGAACCATCTGGCAGCGTAATTACAGGCATGTTATTTTTTATTAAGCTTAATACAATAAAAAAGCACTGCCAGAGCAGTGCTTTATGTGTTTGGTAGGCACGAGTGGATTCGAACCACCGACCCCCACCATGTCAAGGTGGTGCTCTAACCAACTGAGCTACGCGCCTTCATTGCTCATGAATAATGAGCAAATCATTTTAAGTATTGTAACAGATAATTTTCTAATTTGGCAATGAATTATTTTAAATTATTAATTAATTAAGAGTAGTTGACACTGATTATAACAGTTTTTGTTAAGCTACTTAATGCCTTATTACTTCATAACTAATTTTAGTGCCTTACTAAACTCAATTGCCCCTGTGATAGCAAGGTGGTCACCATCATGAAAATAATAATTTTTATCCGCAATGGATTTATTGTAAAAATAATCATGAAAATCATAAACGTCAATATTTGGATGCTTTTCAAGTTCGGCTAACTGTGACAAATGTTCAGGTACTAATGCTTGAATCTGTGGTGATTGATAATAGTTTTTCGTCATCGGTGTAATTATTAAAATCAATTTACCACCTCGTTTTGCAAGTATATTAGCCACACTAATTAATCGTTGTTGATTATGCTGTACAATATTAGCCTCCTTTACAAAAGAATCTTTAATCATCTTCATATGTCTTGCAATCGTCATTTGTACATGATGCTCCATACAGCTGGATTGAATTACATATTTAATATAATCATTAAAACGATCATCTTCGACTCTAACTGAATATTTTTGGTTAATCATTTTATAGTTAACTAATGAAAAGCATTTTTCGGTATTCGGTTTATCAAAAAAAAATGGCTGGATTAATTCATCAAACGTATTACGAAACTTTCTGATTGAAATCAATTTATCTATAAATAGACCGATAACAGCCTCGTGAGCAAATAAAGAACTATCAAATGATAACGGCGTATTAGTTGCTACAGTTAATAATCGCGTTGGATAATTTTTACTAATATAGCGTTGTGAGATAGCTAGTGTACCTGGTGATAGAGCAAGAAAAATTTTATTAAGATTTGGAGATTTTTTTAAAAAAACTTTAGCTTTCATTGTAACTTCTTCAATATCTCCACCAGAATCATGAAAATTAAATCCTTTCAAATCTAAAGCTGGAAAATAAAGCCCTCGACTATGCGAAGTTCCAAGTGCTAGTGCGGTTACTGTTTTTTTCTGATGCTGATAAAGTTCTAGCTTTCTTCTATATTTACTCTCAGGAATATTAGGGTATAAAATGTGTGCTAAATAAATTATACTTAGCATTAAAAATAAACCTAATGTGGCAACCCGAAATAAATAGCTAAAATTTAAAGTATATAAAGCTTTCACTGGCAAAATTTCCAAAGACAAAAATTAATAATAAAACCGTCATAGCTGATAACCAACGAACACTAGAATGTCCTTTTGCAAGTTTATCTGCAAGCTCTAACTGTTTATATTCGGCCATAAAACTATAAGCAGTTAGTAAAATAATTCCTAATAAGGCTTCGGTTAGAAATTGAATTTCAATTTGCCATTCTAATACTGGAATAGCCATAAAAAATGTTTCAAAATTAAGCATAGTCATAAGTATTGTTTGCAATGAGTCAATATCTGCAATATAAAACATTGGCGCACTAAACATAAGCACTAGTGCTAATATAATTCTTCCCCAACACTGGCGAGTGAAAGCAGTAAATTTTAATTTGTGTTTAAATAAATTCGAGATAGGTATCCAAATTATAGTCATTAACCCATGAAATAAACCAAATAAAATAAAATTCCAACTTGCCCCATGCCATAGACCAATAATGCATAAGGTAAAAACAGTAATTAATGAACGTGCATGATAAGATTTAAAGCGTTGTAATAATGGTATTTGAATATAATCACCAATCCAGTGAGTCAAACTAATATGCCAGCGTTGCCAAAACCCACGTAAATTTGTTGCTAATAATGGGCGACGAAAATTTAGCATTAACTTCACTCCAAATAATAAAGCTAGTCCTCGCGCAATTTCAGAATAAGCCATAAAATCACAATAGATTTTAAAAGTTACTAACCCGCCTACAAGCCAATATACCCAAGCAGGGAAAATAGTATCAGTAAAATAAATTGAATTAATAAATGCAGTTAGGTTGTCACCAATAACAAGTTTTAAAAAAAATCCCCACAGCATCAATAATAAACCATAACGGAATTCATAAATTGTTGCTATCCGTAATGATTTAAGTTGCGGTAGTAATTTACGACTACGTTCAATAGGGCCTGCGACTAATTGTGGAAAAAAACTAACATACAAGCAAAAATAACCAAAATGACGTTCAGGTTTCACTTTCTCTAAGTAAACATCAAAACTATAGCTTAGTGTTTGCAGGGTATAAAATGATAAACCTAAAGGTAATAATAGATGGTGAAGTTCAATATTACCATCAAAAAGAATATTAAAATTATAGCCAATAAAATTCCAGTATTTAAATGTAAATAATAATCCTAAATTAATAGTTAATGTTAGCCATAACCAAGGTTTTCGCTGTTTACGAGTTTTACATTCTCCCATTTTTTGAGCGCAATAATAATCAATTAGGGTTGAGACTAATAATAAAGGAAGGTATCGCCAATCCCAATAACTATAAAAAAGATAACTCGCCCCTAATAATAATAAATATTTAAACCGTGTCGGTACGGCACAATAAAGTAAAAAGACAATGGGAAAAAAAAATAGAAATGTAATAGAGACAAAAGACAAAATATGACCCATTCCTTATTTATGGTTACAAAGAGTTAATATAAACTGCGCGGCAATAATAAATAATATCGCCCCGATGATTTCATTTCTCCAGCAAACTCTCCTGCTTTAGAGCCTTCTCCCCAATACAAGTCTCCTCGTATTGCACCTTTGATAGCGCCACCAGTATCTTGTGCCATTACTAAATGTTCAAGATGTTTTTCTTTATCTAGTGGATGTTCAGCATCCAACCAAATAGGAATACCTAAAGGTAAATGTTTAAGGTCTACTGCCAAGCTATGTTTTGCTGTTAATGGTTGTCCCATAGCTCCTGTTGCACCCTCTGAAGGGTTTACTTTAGTTAACCGAAAATAAACATAGGAACGATTTTTTTTCATTAGCTTTAAACCTTCTTCTGGATGTTTATCTATCCAAGCACGTATGGTTTGCATAGAAATATCTTCACGAGAAATTTCTTCATTATCAACCAAAGTTTTACCAATTGGATAATAAGCACGTCCATTACTACCATTATAACTTAATCCATGTAATTGACCATCGTCCATTTTTACTCGTCCTGAACCTTGTATCTCCATAAAAAAAACATCCTGCAAATTATCTACCCATAATAACTCTAAACCTTTGTTCTTTAATCTATTATTATAAATTTGACTTCGTGTAGAACGCCGTAATTTAGAGTTTTTAGGCCGTCGATAAACAGGGATATTAAAACAATCAGTTTTGGTATACGAACCATTTAATAAAGGGATAAAATAACCCGTAAACAGACCTTTAAAACTCCCTTTATCATTAACAGCATAAGGTTTGAACTCTTGTTCAAAAAATTGTTTTTCTTTACCTAAAGTCACTTTAATTTTACATAAGGGTTTCCAATCAGCTAATGTTCCTAAATCGAATAAACCTTTCATTATTTTATGGTCAGGTTGTTTGCTCCAATAACGACAAGAGCGTTTGAACGATTGATAAGCAAGCGCGTGATTATCTTTATTCCAGCCCGACAATGCTTGAAAATCAGTTGGATAAAGTTTTAATGATGATAAATGTGTTGACGTAATAGGTGACTCTGGAATAATTTTTGGGTCTATCGTTATGAATGAATACGTTGGTTTAATGTTAACTGGAACAGTATCACTACACCCAGTTATAAACCCAAGTATTAATAACCATAATTTTATTTTTAGAGTAATTAGTTTCATAGATAATTAATCATTTAGTTTTTCCAACGCAATTTTAGTTACTTTAGAATAATCAGTTTTTCCTGTTGCTAATACCGGAATTTTCTCAATTACAAAAATTTTACGAGGAAGATAAATCGCAGAAAGTCCTGTTGTCATGGCTTTTAAATCATGTACATCAACAGATTGCTCGGTGGTTAATAAAATAATTTTTTCACCTTTTCTACTATCTGGTAAATTAATAGCAGCATGATCTGCATCTGGCCATGTTTTGGCAGCTAACTCTTCTACGACTGTTAACGAAATCATTTCTCCAGCAATCTTAGCAAAACGTTTGCTACGACCTTTAATGAGTATAAAACCTTCGTTGTCAACATCAACAATATCTCCAGTATCATACCAACCTTCACCATAAATTGAATGAGGTGGAACTAATTTTCCAGGATCGTTTGCAAGTAAATAACCTTTCATGATATTTAATCCTGATACATGTAATTTCCCCCCTGTTTCTATCCCCTCTATTTTTTCTAGTTTATAATCTATTCCTGGCATAAAACGTCCTACTGTTCCCGCTTTAAAGTCCATAAAGGTATTAACCGCTAGCACAGGCGCAGTTTCTGTTGCTCCATAGCCTTCTAAAATACGAATGCCAAATTTTTCTATCCATAAACCAGCTGTTGTTTGTTGTAGTTTTTCAGCGCCAGCAATCACATAACGCATATTATAAAAATCATAAGGATGAGCTTTTTTAGCATACGCGGCTAAAAAGGTATTCGTTCCAAACATAATGGTTGCATCCAGTTCATAAGCCATTTCTGGAACAATCGTGTAATGTAATGGAGTTGGATAAAAAAAGGTTTTTATGCCATTCATTAACGGTAAAATTGTTCCCGCAGTAAATCCAAATGAGTGAAATAACGGTAAAAAATTTAATACCGTATCTTGTGGAGTAACACTAATGCGGGACTTAATTTGATGAATATTAGCCAAAATATTACGATGTGATAAAACTACGCCTTTAGGTGTTCCTTCTGAACCTGAAGTAAATAAAATAATAGCTGCATTATCAGCATCTTCTTCTTTTGAGTGATACCAATAATCAGCAGTCCAGCATTGTAAAAGTGCTTTTAATTCGTCAATAGAGCTAATTTTTTCTGCAAGATCTTCTAAATAAATTAAATTTAGTTGCTGACTTAAAGCTTCTGCTTCTGCTGCTAATTTTCCCAGTTTAATAAATCTTCGTGAGGTTAGCACCGTTTTAATATTAGCGGTATCACAAGCCGAGCTCATGCCTACAGACCCCATAGTATAGTTTAACATTGCAGGGATACGATTATTAATCTGCAACGCTAAAATTACCGATAATGTTTTACAGGCATTAGGTAAAAAGATTCCAATCGACTCACCTTCTTTAGTGTAGTCTTCTAAGATATTTGCAATAACAATAGCATGGGTAATGACGTTATTATAGGATAATGGGATACGCTCTAAATCTTCGGCAATTTCATATGAACCACCATGAATAGTACGAGCAGCTAATAAACTAGAAAATAGTGTTTGTTGATAACAACTAGTCGAAAACATCATTTCATTCATTAAATCTGCCAAAGCATGACCACTAGATTTACGGCGTAATTTTCCTCGTAAATCACTATTACCATGAATCGTTGTAGACGGTAAAATATGTAAGATAATTTTAGGAAAAAAACGTAATCTAACTATTTTTTGAAGCTTTGAAAAATGAGTGTATTCAGCCCCTGAAATTCTAATAGGTAAAATCGTTGCGCCCGATTTATCAGCTACCATGGCCGTCCCATC